>NZ_JBVJWV010000015.1:0-170755 GCF_055602105.1 Streptomyces sp. NPDC037421 | reverse complement strand
GCTCGCCGACCGCTACCGCGCCGGAGTTGTCCTGGCCTCCCTGATCCTCTGGCTCCGCGAACCAGCCAGATGTCATTTGTCAGACAGCCCTTAGCGCCGTCATCGAGCGCTGCGGGTCCGCGTACGGGCCGCCGGCCGGGTTCATGTCGGTGTCCGTGGGGCCCGGGTGGACCAGGTGCGCGGTGATGCCGCGCCCGCCGAGCTCCCGGGCCGGGGACTTCGTCAGGCCCGTCATGGCCGCCTTGCTCATCGCGTACAGCGTGCCACCGGGGCCGGGGACCCGGCTCACCATGCAGCTGCCGATGGTGACGGCGCGCCCGCCGGAGCCCATGTGCCCGGCCGCGGCCTGCGCGGCCAGGAAGGCGCCCCGGACGTTGACGCCGAGGACCAGGTCCACTTCGGCGATGCCGAGCGTGTCGATCGGCCCGATCACCCCCGCGCCGGCGTTGTCGACCAGGACGTCGAGCCGGCCCAGCGCCCGTACGGTCTCCTCCGTCCGTTCATTTGGTTGCAGATTCAATGAAATCTTCGGGAGGCGGGCGGCGCTGGCGGGAATCCGACCTCGCGTTCACGCGCGCCGCACCGATGAGTTCCGGCGCCGACGGGAGTCTGAGGAGGAGAAGAGACCGGCAGGACACCGACCCGACACAAGGAGCGCCGCGCCATGGGCAAACTGACCCTCACCACCTTCCTGACCCTCGACGGAGTGATGCAGGCCCCCGGCGGCCCCGACGAGGACCGCAGCGGCGGGTTCGCGTACGGCGGCTGGCTCGTGCCCTTCGCCGACGAGGGCATGGGGGAGTTCGTGAACGAGCTCTTCGGCCGGGCCGGGGCCTTCCTCCTCGGACGCCGGACGTACGAGATCTTCGCCTCCTACTGGCCGCAGCACGACGACCCGGCCGACCCGGTCCCGAACAAGCTCAACCGGCTGCCGAAGTACGTCGCCTCCACCACCCTCAAGGACCCCGCCTGGGGTCCGGCCACCGTCGTGGACGGGGAGCAGCTCCAGTCGGAGATCGTCCGGATCAAGGACGCCATGGACGGGGAGCTCCAGGTGCACGGCAGCGGACAGCTGGCCCAGTGGCTGCTCGCACGCGACCTCGTCGACGAGCTCAACCTGCTGGTCTTCCCCGTCTCCCTCGGCGCGGGCCGGCGGCTGTTCCCCACCGGCGGCCTGCCCACGGCCTTCGAGCTGACGGCCTCCCGCACCACCGGCAGCGGGACCGCCATCCACACCTACCGCCCCACCGGACGCGCCGCCTTCGGCACCTTCGAGGACTGAGCGGGACGGGGCCGCGCGGGCGCGGCATAACCGGTCGACCGGGAAGATCCACTCGGATACGGTGGGCCCGCACCCGTGCGAGCCGCCGCCGTCTCCACGCCCTTCCCGCCGTCGGAGCCGCCCCGGTGTCCACCCTCGCCGCCCCCGCGCCCGCCCTCGCCCCCCGCCGCGCCTGGCTCGCGGACCTGCCCGTGCTGCTCGTCGCCGTCGTCTGGGGCGGCAGCTACCTCGCCGCCAAGGGGATCACCGCCACGCACACCGTGATCGCGGTCCTCGTACTGCGCTTCGCGCTCGTGCTCCCCGTGCTCGTCCTCGCCGGATGGCGGCGGCTGCGCGCTCTGACCCCCGCCCAGCTGCGCGGTGCCGCGGCGCTGGGACTCGTACTCGGCGGGATCTTCCTGCTGGAGACCTACGGGGTGGTGCACACCTCCGCCACCAACGCCGGCCTGATCATCAGCCTGACCATGATCTTCACGCCGCTCGCCGAGTCCGCCGTACGCCGCAGGAAGCCGTCGGCCGCCTTCCTCGGGGCCGCCGCGGTCTCCGTCGCCGGGGTGGTGCTCCTGACGCAGGGCGCCGGGTTCACCGTGCCCGGCCCCGGGGACCTGCTGATCCTCGGCGCGGCCCTGGCCCGCACCCTGCACGTCATGCTGATGGCGCGGATCAAGGCCGTGCAGGACGCCGACTCGCTCTCGCTGACCACCGTCCAGCTCGGCAGCGCCGTACTGGTCTTCGCCGTGCTGGCCGCCGTCCCCGGCACCGGTGACGGTCCCTGGGCGGCGGCCGCCGGCTTCGGGCCCGCCGAATGGGCCGGGCTCGCCTTCCTGTCCGTCTTCTGCACCCTCTTCGCCTTCTTCGTGCAGATGTGGGCCGTACGCCGCACTTCGCCCTCCCGCGTCAGCCTGCTGCTCGGCACCGAACCGCTGTGGGCGGCCGCCGCCGGCATCGCCATCGGCGGCGAGCACCTCGGCGCCGCCGGCCTCACCGGAGCGGCCCTCGTCCTCGCCGGCACCGCATGGGGGCGCCGCGCGGCGGGCTGACCCTCCCCTTCCGGATCGTGCCCGGCCGTCGATTGGCCGGTTAGCGGCTCCTGCGGGCTTGATCACCGGGCCTACTGTGGCCCGCATGCCCGCCAGCGCCCGCACCCGCGCCAGAGCCGGCGCCCTACAGGTCCGGGAGCTCCGCCAGCCGTACGGGCCGGCGCTCCCGCCGGGAGCGCTCGCAGGCCTCGGCCACCCGGAACGCGGCGAGTGCCTGGAGCCCGTCGCAGGGGTTGTCCCCCTCGCCGCGCACCAGCCGTACGAACGCCGCCAGCTCGGCCTCGTAGGCGGGGGCGAACCGCTCCAGGAACCCGGTCCAGGGCTTGCTCGCAGGGGGCGGGCCGTGCGGCTCCGTCGAGGCGATCGGCGTACGGTCGTCCAGCCCGGAGGAGACCTGGTCCAGCTCCCCGGCCAGCTCCATCCGGACGTCGTACCCGGCGCCGTTGCAGCGGCTGCCGGTACTGGTGACCAGCGTCCCGTCGTCCAGGGTCAGGACGGCGGCGGCCGTGTCCACGTCCCCCGCCTCCCGGAACCGCGCCGGACCCCCGTCGGCTCCGGTCGCGTAGACCTCGGCCACCTCGCGCCCGGTCACCCAGCGGACCATGTCGAAGTCGTGCACCAGGCAGTCCCGGTACAGGCCCCCGGAGGCCGCGAGGTACTCCGCCGGCGGCGGGGCGGGGTCGGCGGTCATGGTGCGGACCGTGTGCAGCCGCCCCAGGGCACCCGAACGGACCAGCTCCCGCGCGGTGCGGTAACCCGCGTCGAAGCGGCGCATGAAGCCCACCTGGAGCAGCCCCCGGCAGGCCCCCACCTCGCGCAGCACGGCAAGGGTCCGGGCCAGGTCCGGGGCCAGCGGCTTCTCGCAGAACACCGGCAGCCCGCCGCGCACCGCCCGTACCACCAGATCGGCGTGGCCCTCCGTGGCACAGGCCACCACCACGGCGTCCACGCCCCAGGTGAAGACCTGGTCGACCGCCGGAGCGGCGGTGGCCCCCAGCCGGTCCGCGAGCCGCGCGGCCCGCCCGGGGTCGGCGTCGGCCAGCAGCAGTGAGCCGGCGTCCGGGTGGCGGGCCAGTGCGGCCGCGTGGAAGGAGCCGATCCGGCCCGTTCCGATCAGCCCGATGCGCATGCACTCAACGTGGCCCCGTACGGGGGACCTGTCAATCTGCCCGGGCATGCCCCGATGACCCTTCATGGTCCACTGTGGCGGATACTGGGCGGCTGAAACCGGAATGACCGATTGATGACGGACGAGGGAAGGGCACGGGGACGTGGCTAGGGTTCGGACAGGGGTACGCGTCGTCGGCGCCGTGCTCGCGGCGGTACTGGGGGCTTCCCTCGCCGGCTGCAGCAGCACGGGCGGCAAGCGCGCCGAGGAGCGGGCGAAGGCCGCGGAGGCGGGCCGGCCCGCCGTGTCCACGCCGCGCTGGACCTTCGCGATGGTCACCCACGCGGGCGACGGCGACACCTTCTGGGACATCGTGCAGAAGGGCGCCAAGGAGGCCTCGGCGAAGGACAACATCAACTTCGTCTACTCCCACGACGACCAGGCGCAGCAGCAGGCCCAGTTCGTGCAGAACGCCATCGACCAGAAGGTCGACGGGATCATCGTCAGCCTCGCCAAGCCCGAGGCCCTCAAGGACGTCATCGGCAAGGCCGTCAAGGCCGGCATCCCGGTGGTCACGGTCAACTCCGGCTCCGCCCAGTCCGCCGCGTACGGGGCGCTCACCCACATCGGGCAGGACGAGGAGATCGCCGGCGAGGCCGTCGGCACGGAGCTGACCAAGCGCGGCAGGAAGAAGGCCGTCTGCGTCCTGCACGAGCAGGGCAACGTGGGCCACGAGCAGCGCTGCGCCGGGGCGAAGAAGACCTTCGGCGGGTCGATGGAGAACCTGTACGTCGAGGGCACCAACATGCCCTCCGTGCAGGCGGCCGTCCAGGCCAAGCTCCAGGCGGACCCCTCCGTCGACGCCATCGTGACCCTCGGCGCGCCCTTCGCCCCCACCGCCGTCAAGGCCAAGGACGCGGCGGGCAGCAAGGCGGAGGTGGACACCTTCGACCTCAACGAGTCCGTCGCCCGCGACCTGAAGTCCGGGGCGCTGGGCTTCGCCGTGGACCAGCAGCCCTACCTCCAGGGCTACCAGGCCGTGGACCTGCTGTGGCTCTACCGCTACAACGCGGACGTCCTCGGCGGCGGCCGCCCGGTGCTGACCGGCCCGCAGATCGTCACCGCGGCCGAGGCGGCCAAACTGGAGGAGTACATCAAGCGGGGCAGCCGATGAGCACCCCCGCCGCCCCCGCCGTCGACGAACGGCTCGCGCCCGCCTCGTACGTCCGGCGGCTGCTGGGCCGCCCCGAGCTGGGCGCGGTCGTCGGCGCCGCCGCGGTCTTCGTCTTCTTCTGCTTCGCCGCCGACAGCTTCCTGAAGCCCTCCAGCCTGAGCACGGTCCTGTACTCGGCCTCCACCATCGGCATCATGGCGGTCCCGGTCGCCCTGCTGATGATCGGCGGCGAGTTCGACCTCTCCGCCGGCGTCATGGTCACCACCTCGGCACTGTTCAGCTCGATGTTCAGCTACCAGATGACCGCCAACGTCTGGGTCGGCGTCCTCGTCTCCCTGCTGGTCACCCTGGCCATCGGCTTCTTCAACGGGTTCATGCTGACCCGCACCAAGCTGCCGAGCTTCATCATCACGCTCGGCACCTTCCTGATGCTGACCGGCCTGAACCTCGGCTTCACCAAGCTGATCAGCGGCTCGGTCTCCACCAAGACGATCGCCGACATGGAGGGCTTCTCCTCCGCCCGGGCCCTGTTCGCCTCGCAGTGGAACGTCGGCTCGGTCACCCTCAAGGTCACCGTCCTGTGGTGGCTGGTGCTGGTCGCCGTCGCCACCTGGATCCTGCTGCGCACCCGAGCCGGGAACTGGATCTTCGCCGTCGGCGGCGGTGCCGACGCGGCCCGTGCCACCGGCGTCCCGGTGGTCAAGACCCGGATCGGCCTCTACATGGGGGTCGCGCTGTGCGCCTGGATCTCCGGGCAGCACATCCTCTTCTCCTTCGACGTCGTCCAGTCCGGCGAGGGCGTCGGCAACGAGTTCCTCTACATCATCGCGGCCGTCATCGGCGGCTGTCTGATGACCGGCGGCTACGGCTCCGCGATCGGCTCGGCCGTCGGCGCCTTCATCTTCGGCATGACCAGCAACGGCATCGTCTACGCGCAGTGGAACCCGGACTGGTTCAAGTTCTTCCTGGGCGCCATGCTGCTGCTCGCCACGCTGCTGAACGCATGGGTCCGCAAGCGGGCGGAGGCGCGGGCATGAGCACGCCACTGGTGAAGCTGACGGACGTCAGCAAGTACTACGGCAACATCCGCGCCCTCCAGGGCGTCTCCCTGGAGGTGTCGGCCGGCGAGATCACCTGCGTGCTCGGCGACAACGGTGCCGGCAAGTCCACCCTCATCAAGATCATCGCGGGGCTGCACCGGCACGACGCGGGCAGCTTCGAGATCGAGGGCGTGGAAACCGGGCTCGCCAACCCGCGCGCCGCCCTCGACCACGGCATCGCCACCGTCTACCAGGACCTGGCCGTCGTCCCCCTCATGCCGGTCTGGCGGAACTTCTTCCTCGGCTCCGAGCCCACCAAGGGCCGCGGCCCCTTCCGCCGCCTCGACGTGGAGTTCATGCGCGAGACCACCCGCACCGAGCTGCTGCGCATGGGCATCGACCTGCGCGACGTCGACCAGCCGATCGGCACCCTCTCCGGCGGCGAGCGGCAGTGCGTGGCCATCGCCCGCGCCGTGTACTTCGGCGCGAAGGTCCTCGTGCTGGACGAGCCCACCGCGGCCCTCGGCGTGAAGCAGTCCGGCGTGGTCCTCAAGTACGTCGCCGCCGCCCGGGACGCGGGCCTCGGGGTGGTCCTCATCACCCACAACCCGCACCACGCGTACCTGGTCGGGAACCGCTTCGTGCTCCTCAAGCGGGGCGCCATGGCGGGCAGCCACACCCGCGACTCGATCACCCTGGACGAGCTCACCCGGCAGATGGCGGGCGGCTCGGAGCTGGAGGAGCTGAGCCACGAGCTGGAGCGGGTGGCAGAATCAGGGGCGACCACCCCATCCGATCCGGCCGGCGACAGGGACGAAACGACTCGATGAGCACGTACCGGGACTTCACGCTCGCCCACCGGGGGGCGGCGCGAGGCACCGTCCTGCGGACCGTCGGGACCCGTGAGCGCCGCTCGTTGCGCACCGCCCCGCGCGTACCGACCGTCGGCATCGACATCGGCGGCACCAAGGTGATGGCCGGCGTGGTCGACGCCGACGGGGTCATCCTGGAGAAGATCCGCACCGAGACCCCGGACAAGTCCAAGAGCCCCAAGGTCGTCGAGGACACCATCGTCGAGCTGGTCCTCGACCTCTCCGACCGGCACGACGTGCACGCCGTGGGCATCGGCGCCGCCGGCTGGGTCGACGCGGACCGCTCCCGCGTCCTGTTCGCCCCGCACCTGGCCTGGCGCGACGAGCCGCTGCGCGACGCCCTCCAGTCCCGGCTCGCGGTCCCGGTCATGGTGGACAACGACGCCAACACCGCGGCCTGGGCCGAATGGCGCTTCGGCGCCGGCCGCGGCGAGGACCACCTCGTCATGATCACCCTGGGCACCGGGATCGGCGGGGCCATCCTGGAGGGCGGCCAGGTCAAGCGCGGCCGCTTCGGAGTGGCCGGCGAGTTCGGCCACATGCAGGTCGTCCCCGGCGGACACCGCTGCCCCTGCGGCAACCGCGGCTGCTGGGAGCAGTACAGCTCCGGCAACGCCCTGGTCCGCGAGGCGCGCGAGCTGGCCGCCGCCGACTCCCCGGTCGCGTACAACATCATCGCCAGGGTCGGCGGCAACGTCCACGAGATCACCGGCCCCCTCATCACCGAGCTGGCCCGCGAGGGCGACGCCATGTGCGTCGAGCTGCTCCAGGACATCGGCCAGTGGCTCGGCGTCGGCATCGCCAACCTCGCCGCCGCCCTGGACCCCTCCTGCTTCGTCATCGGCGGCGGCGTCAGCGCCGCCGACGACCTGCTGATCGGCCCCGCCCGGGACGCCTTCCGCCGCCACCTCACCGGCCGCGGCTACCGCCCCGAGGCCCGCATCACCAAGGCCGAGCTCGGCCCCGAGGCCGGCATGGTCGGCGCCGCCGACCTCGCCCGCCTCGTCGCCCGCCGCTTCCGCCGCGCCACGCGCCGACGCGTCGAGCGGTACGAGCGCTACGCGCAGCTCGGCCGGCGCGGCGCCGCGGGCCCCACGGACCCCAAGGATCAGGAACAGCAGTGACACCGCCCTCCCTGCCCCGCCAGGCCTCCTCCCCCGAAGCGGGCGGTACGCAGCCGCCCACCGCCGAGGAACGCGAGGACCGCCGGCACACCGTACGGCGCCGCTGGGTCACCGCGATCATCATCGTGCTGCTCATCGGGGTCCCCGCGGGCTACCTGTTCATCTCGGCCCAGCAGAGCCGCGAGAGCGGCAAGGACAAGGCCGCCCGGGTGGGCGCGGTCAAGGTGCGCACCGACTGGCCCTCCAAGGTGCAGCGCGGCATCTACGAGGTGCCGATCCCGATGATGGCCTCCCACGTCGGCTACCTGGAGACCAACAACTGGCACACCAGCCGGCTGTACGTGCAGTTCCAGGTGACCCCCGCGGAACTGGACGCCTTCCTGGCCGGCGTGGGCACGAGCAGGGACGCCCTGACCCCCGGAGTGTCGGTCTCCGACCGCGACGCCGGGGTCGCCGGCTGGAGCTGGAGCCCGCAGCACAAGTGGTCCGGGGTCACCCTGGAGGCCGAGGACCCCCGCCCCACCCGGGACATCACCGTCGACTCCACCAACCCGACGGCCCCCCGCGTCTACGTGGTCTCCACCACCGTTCCCTAGGTCTTGGCCGGGCGCGGCCGCCTATGGTGGGATCATGAAGCTCACCAAACGGCTGCACTCCTGCGTCCAGTTGGAGAAGGACGGGCGCGTGCTCGTCATCGACCCGGGCGCCTTCAGCGAACCGGACGCGGGCCTCGGGGCGGACGTCCTGCTGGTCACCCACGAGCACCCCGACCACTTCGACGAGGGCCGGCTGCGCGCGGCGCTCGACGCGAACCCGGCCGCCGCCCTGTGGACCCTGCGCAGCGTCGCGGACCGGATGGCCGCCGCCTACCCGGGCCGGGTGCACACCGTGGGCCACGGCGACGCCTTTGCCGCCGCGGGCTTCGAGGTCCAGGTCCACGGCGAGCTGCACGCCGTGATCCACCCCGACATCCCGCGCGTCACGAACGTCGGCTACCTCGTGGAGGGCTCCCTCTTCCACCCGGGGGACGCGCTGACCGTGCCCGGCGTCCCGGTGGAGACGCTGATGCTGCCCGTGCACGCGCCGTGGAACAAGGTCGGCGAGGTGATCGACTACGTCCGCGAGGTGAAGCCGGCCCGGGCCATCGACATCCACGACGCCTACCTCTCGGACATCGCCCGGCCCATCTACGACTTCGCCCTCGACAACTTCGGCGGCGCCCCGCACAGCCGTCTCGGCGCAGGTGAGAGCGCCGCGCTCTGACTGTCGGTGCCGGGCGGTAGGTTGGTGTACATGCGTATCGCCACGTACAACGTCAACTCGATCACCGCCCGGCTGCCGCGCCTGCTGGCCTGGCTGGAGAGCTCCGGCACGGACGTGCTCTGCATCCAGGAGACCAAGTGCTCCGCGGAGCAGTTCCCCGCCGCGGAGCTGCGCGAGCTGGGCTACGAGTCGGTCGTCAACGCCACCGGCCGGTGGAACGGCGTGGCCCTGCTCTCCCGCGTCGGGCTGGAGGACGTCGTCGTGGGGCTGCCGGGCGGCCCCGACTACGAGGGCGTCCAGGAGCCCCGCGCCATCTCCGCCACCTGCGGCGGGGTGCGCGTCTGGTCCGTGTACGTGCCCAACGGCCGCGAGGTCGAGCACGACCACTACGGCTACAAGCTGAACTGGTTCGGCGCCCTGGCCACCGCCATCGCCGAGGACGCGTCCGGCACCCGCCCCTTCGCGGTCCTCGGCGACTTCAACGTGGCGCCGACCGACGAGGACGTGTACGACCCGGCCGTCTTCGCGGGCCTCACGCACGTCACCCCCGCCGAGCGGGCCGCCCTGGAGGCCCTGCGCGCCGCCGGGCTCAGCGACGTCATGCCGCGCGCGCTCAAGTACGACCGCCCGTACACCTTCTGGGACTACCGCCAGCTCGCCTTCCCCAAGAACCGGGGCATGCGCATCGACCTGGTGTACGGGAACGAGCCCTTCGCGAAGGCGGTCAAGGACGCGTACGTCGACCGCGAGGAGCGCAAGGGCAAGGGTGCCTCCGACCACGCCCCGGTCGTCGTCGACCTCGACGTCTAGGTCCTGTCTGGGCGATCTTCGTGGATCAGGCCGCGGGGTCTGGTGCGGTGCATCGCAAGGCGGAGGAGCGCAGCTCGTACTCGGCCGTACTCGCGCGCTCCGACAACGCGGCGAGGTGCCGTGCCGGACGTCGCGGGCCCGCGAAGATCGCCCGGACAGGGCCTAGAAGACGGAGGGATCAAGGCGCGCCCTGTGGCCAGCCGGGGATCCTGGTGCCAGGCTGGTCGGTATGAACATCCCTTTCCTGGCCAACTGGCTGAACCGGCAC
This sequence comes from Streptomyces sp. NPDC037421, assembly GCF_055602105.1. Taxonomy (NCBI): domain Bacteria; kingdom Bacillati; phylum Actinomycetota; class Actinomycetes; order Kitasatosporales; family Streptomycetaceae; genus Streptomyces; species Streptomyces sp. NPDC037421. The sequence continues at coordinate 160,774 of NZ_JBVJWV010000015.1, read as the reverse complement.
GAAACGGAACAGGGTGCGGGGCTCGCCGCCGCCCTCGCGGATGATCCCGAGGGCGTCGCCGAGCTGTTCTCGGAGTGCGAGATGCTGCGGTCCCAGGCGAGGGCGGCCGGGCTGGAACTCGACCAGACCCCGGCCTCGTTGGAGGCCCTGGACCAGCTGATGCCGCGCTGGCGCCGGGACCCCGAGGCCGTGCCCTGGCTGGGCAACGACGCCGGCTTCTACCTCGGGACCGTGATCGTGCGCAGCCTCCCGGGCGCCGGCTGGCAGGTCTGGCCCAACGGCCAGCCGGTCATCCGGCTCGCGTCCGGGCGGGAGCTCAACGTGATCGAGTCGGGGCTGTCCTGGGCGATGACCGGCTCCCCGGAGCTCAGCCAGGCCTACGCCGAGGCCTCCGAGGGCTGAATAAAGGGCCAATGTACTTTATGTACCTTTTTGGCGTGTCGAAGTGAAGTCCCTTCGGCGGCTGGATAGTTTGCGCTGACCTCGACACACCGACAAGTGGGCAGGGCAGCGTATGGCCGTCGATCCGTTGATCGAGCTGCGGGACGTCAACAAGCACTACGGGAAGTTGCACGTCCTCCAGGACATCAACCTCACCGTCGGCCGCGGGGAGGTGGTGGTGATCATCGGGCCCTCCGGGTCCGGCAAGTCCACCCTCTGCCGAACGATCAACCGGCTGGAGACCATCGAGTCCGGCACCATCACCCTCGACGGCCGGCCCCTGCCCGCCGAGGGCAAGGAACTGGCGGGCCTGCGCGCCGAGGTCGGCATGGTCTTCCAGTCCTTCAACCTCTTCGCGCACAAGACCGTCCTGGCCAACGTCTCGCTCGCCCAGATCAAGGTGAGGAAGCGCAAGAAGGAGGAGGCCGACAAACGCTCCCGGGAGCTCCTGGACCGGGTGGGCCTCGCCAGCCAGGCGGACAAGTTCCCCGCCCAGCTCTCCGGGGGCCAGCAGCAGCGCGTGGCCATCGCGCGCGCCCTCGCCATGAACCCCAAGGCACTGCTCTTCGACGAGCCCACCTCTGCCCTCGACCCGGAGATGATCAACGAGGTGCTGGAGGTCATGCAGCAGCTCGCCCGCGACGGGATGACGATGGTCGTGGTCACCCACGAGATGGGCTTCGCCCGCTCCGCCGCGAACCGCGTCGTCTTCATGGCCGACGGCCGGATCATCGAGGACCGCACCCCCGAGGCCTTCTTCACCGCCCCCGAGAGCGACCGCGCCCGGGACTTCCTCTCCAAGATCCTCAAGCACTGAGGGGCGGCCCGGTGAAGCACACCCTGCGCGCACTCGCCCTGGCCGCGCTGCTCCTCGTGACCGCAGCCTGCGGCAGGTCCGGCAGCCCCCCGGTCAAGGGTCCCCAGCCCGAGGACCTGCCCGCCTACAAGGTCGACACCGCCTTCTCGCTGCCCCAGTCGCGTACCTGGGAGAAGGCGAAGAAGCGCGGCCGCCTCGTGGTCGGAGTCAAGGAGGACCAGCCGTACATGGGGGAGAAGGACCCCGCGAGCGGCCGCTACTCCGGCTTCGACATCGAGATCGCCAAGATGATGGCGGCCTCGCTCGGCTTCGGCCCCGAGGCCGTCGAGTTCAAGACGATCGCCTCAGCCAACCGCGAGACCGCCCTGCAGAACGGCCAGATCGACTACTACGTGGGCACCTACACGATCAACGACAACCGCAAGAAGCAGGTCGGCTTCGCGGGCCCCTACTTCATGGCCGGCCAGTCCCTGCTCGTCCGCAGGAACGAGAAGGACATCAAGGGCCCCGAGGACCTCGACGGCAAGAAGGTCTGCTCCGCCGCCGGCTCCACCCCCTACCAGCGGCTCCAGCGGGAGTTCCCCAAGGCCGTGCTCGTCGCCTACGACACCTACTCGGTCTGCGTGGACAACCTGCTGACCTACCAGGTCGACGCCGTCTCCACCGACGACTCCATCCTCCTCGGCTACGCCGCCAAGGTCCCCGAGGAGCTCAAGGTCGTCGGCAAGCCCTTCTCCCAGGAGCCCTACGGCATCGGCGTCCCCCGCGGCGACAACGCCCTGCGCCTCGCCCTCGACGACGCGCTGGAGGCGGACGAGAAGAACGGCTACTGGAAGAAGGCCTACGAGGCCACGCTCGGCCTCTCCGGCCAGCCCGCCCCCAAGCCGCCCGCCATCGACCGCTACCCGGCGGGCTGAAGGGAGAGCGCACCTCCATGGACGTACTCACCGAGAACTTCGCGCTCTACGGCAAGGGCTTCCTCGGCACCGTAGAGCTGACCGTCTACGCCTCGCTCGTCGCCCTGGTCCTCGGCTTCCTGATGGCCTCCTTCCGCGTGGCGCCCATCGGCTCCTTCCGGGTCTTCGGCACGGTCTGGGTGACCGTGCTGCGCAACACCCCGCTCACCCTGCTCTTCTTCGCCGTACTGCTGGGCCTGCCGCGCTTCGGGCTGGTCCTGCCCTTCCAGCTCTTCGCCGTCCTCGCGCTCGGCTGCTACACCTCGGCCTTCATCTGCGAGGCGCTGCGCTCCGGCATCAACACCGTGCCCAAGGGGCAGGGCGAGGCCGCGCGCAGCCTGGGCATGTCCTTCGGGCAGACCCTGGGCACGGTGGTGCTGCCGCAGGCCTTCCGCTCCGTCATCCCGCCCGTCGGCTCGACCCTGATCGCGCTCGCGAAGAACTCCGCGATCGCCGGCGCCTTCAGCGTCACCGAGCTGCTGGGCACGTACAAGACCCTCAACGAGCTGGGCTACAGCATCGTCTGGACCTTCGTCTGGATCGCCGTCGGCTACCTGATCATCACCCTGTCCATCAGCGCGGTCTTCAACGTGCTGGAGAAGCGCTACGGAGTCGCCCGATGACCGCGCACGCGCTGCACGGGGACCTGGAGTCCACCGCCCTCTACGACCTGCCCGGCCCCCGGGCGCAGCGCCGCCACTTCCTCTACGGGATCGCCTCGACGGCGGTGATCCTCGGCCTGCTGGCGTGGATCCTCTACCTGCTCTTCGACACCGACCAGTTCACCGCCGCCAAGTGGAGCCCCTTCGAGTACGAGGGCATCCAGGAACTGCTGCTCAAGGGGCTCGGCAACACCCTGAAGGCCTTCGCGTACGCCTCGGTGCTCTCGCTGGCGCTCGGCGCGGTGCTCGCGACCGGCAGGCTCTCGGCGCACCGTCCGGTGCGCTGGATCGCGACGCTGTGCGTGGAGTTCTTCCGGGCCATGCCGGTACTGGTGATGATCTTCTTCATCTTCGTGGCGCTGAAGGTCCAGCCCCTGCCCGCCCTGGTGGCGGGGCTGACCCTGTACAACGGGTCGGTGCTCGCCGAGGTCTTCCGTACGGGCATCAACGCCGTGGAGAAGGGCCAGCGCGAGGCGGCGTACGCGCTCGGCATGCGCAAGACGCAGGTGATGACCTTCGTGCTCGCACCGCAGGCGGTCCGGGCGATGCTGCCCACGATCATCAGCCAGCTGGTGGTGGCCCTGAAGGACACCTCGCTGGGCTTCCTGATCACCTACGAGGAGTTCCTGCACGCGGGCAAGCTGATCGCCTCCAACCTGGACTACGACCTGCCCTTCATTCCCGTCGTGATGATCATCTCGCCGATCTACATCGGCATGTGCATGCTGCTGTCCTGGTTCGCCACCTGGGTCGCGCGGCGCGAGCGGCGCAGCCTGAAGACCAGGGCCGTCGAGGTCGCACCCGCCGAACCGGGCACGGTGCTGCCGGGGAGATAGACGCCCCCCGGCAGCGGCCGCGGATCACTGCTCGCGCAGCGGCACCGAGACGTACGAGGGATCGGTGCGCGGCGAGGAGAAGGTCAGCTGCGCGCCGGTGGGGTTGTGCTCGATGTAGAGCGGGTCGACCGTGTCGACGACGAGGGCCAGGCGGTGGCCCTCGGGCACGTCGTAGGCGGTGGAGAAGAGGTCCAGGTCGACCCCGAAGGACCGGCCGGGGGTCTTTCCGTGGAAGGTGTACGGGGCGTTGCTGACGAGCTTGCCGATGCCGAGCGGGCCGACGTCGTAGAGGTAGGCGACGAAGGTGCCGTCGCCCTTGGTGGGCGTGACGGTGGTGTGCAGGCGTACGGTCCCCCGGATCCGGCGCTCCTGCGCGTAGCGCGGCGACTGCCAGACGGCGGCGAAGGCGCGGGGGAGCAGCGGGACGGAGGCGGTCGGCGGGGCCTTGGCGAACTGGTCGAGGATGCTGGAGAGGAAGAGGATCCCGCCGTTGGCGCCGGAGTCGACGTTCGCCCAGACGTGCTCGCCGTCGGCGAGCGGGAGCTTCTCGGTGCCGCCGGAGCCGACCGACTTCCAGTCGGCGTAGCCCTCGTACCCGTCGGTGCTGCGGGACTTGATCTGCACCGGGGCCTCGGCGTCGACCCCGTTGCGCTCGCCCTTGAGGTAGCGGTCGAACCAGCGGTGGGCGTTGGTCCAGGTGTCGTTGGGCAGGCCGAGCAGGCCGGTCGCCTCGGCGGTGGCGTGGTCGCCGGGGCGGAACTCCAGGCGCTTGGGGCCGGTGAGCTTCTCGAAGAACGACGCGTACTGGTTGGGCGGGAAGATGGTGTCGCCCCAGGCGTTGCCCAGCATGATCGCGGCGCCGTTGGCGTTGATCCGGTCGACCTGCTCGGAGGCGGAGCGCTTCTTCCCCCACTCGATCATCGCCTGCTCGTTCTCCAGCTTCGAGCCGAGGAAGTCGCCGAGGATCTGCTGGAGTTCGGGTCCGGGGCGGCCGGTGAGGTGGCCGGCGGCGCCGAGCATGCCGGCGGCCTGGAGGTGCTGGGTGCGGCCGGAGTAGATGGACTCGATGAGGTCGGCCCAGCCGCTGAGGGCCACCACGGCCTTGACCCGCGGGTCGTGCGCGGAGGCCAGCAGGCTGATGCCCGCCCCGTACGAGACCCCGCCGAGGCCGATGCGGCCGGGGTCGGCGGGGGCGTTGGCGAGGGCCCAGTCGATGACGGCGGAGACGTCGGCGATGTCGGCCGGTCCGGCGGTCTCGATCTGCCCGCCGGAGAGCCAGAAGCCGCGCGAGGTGTAACTCACCACGACGTAGCCGGAGTCGGCGAGCCGCTTGGCCTGGGCGATGTATTCGATCTGCGGCATTCCCCAGCTGGTGGGGAGCACGATCAGCGGGTACTTCCGGCCGGGTTCGGCGCCGGCGGGGGTGAAGACGTTGCCCTTGAGGGTGATGCCGCCGGAGCCGGGGATGTCGTGGAAGCGCACCTGCGAGGACGCGTCGGTCTGCGAGGTGGCGGCGGCGGGGGCCGCCTGGGCCGGGTGGGGGGCCAGGCCCAGGGCGGTCGCCGCGAGCAGTGCGGCCACGGCCGCTGCGGTGGTGGGGCGGGCTCTCATCGATCGCTCCTCGCGTGCGCCGGTGTCCGAAAGTGAACCGACGGTAACGGGAGGGGCTTACTCAAGGTAACCCGTGAGTAAGTTACGTAGCGGTAACAATCGAGGAGGGGTCGGCGGCCGCCCGTCCGGTCAGCCCTGCTGGGTGCCGCCGCCGGCCAGGGCGCTCTTCGCCTTCCACTGGTCCCACGACAGGTTCCACTCGCCGTATCCGTTGCCCAGGTCGGCGTTGCCCTTGGAGCCGCTGCCGACCACCTCGAAGGGGTCACCCACCTGCACCCGCTCGTAGAAGGACTTGGCCTCGGCGTCGCTCATGCCCACGCAGCCCGAGCTGGAGTTGACGCGGCCGAAGTTGGCGGAGTTCCAGGGCGCGGCGTGCGCGTACATGCCCGACCAGGTCAGCCGCATCGAGTAGTCGACCATCTTGTCGTAGGAGTCGCCCAGGCCCACCGTCTGGGAGTCCATCCGGATGGTGCCCTCCTTCGCCATCAGCACCATCTTCCCGGACCAGGAGGCCTTCTGGCCGCCGGGCGTGCCCGCCGAGACCGGGATCGTCTTCACCGCCTGGCCGTCCTCGGTCACCGTCATCTTCTTGGTGTCGAGGCTGACCTCCATCCGGCGGTCCTTGCCCGCCTTGAACTCGGTGTTGTAATCGCGGGCGAAGAGACCGCCACCGGGCCCGGAGTCCACGCCGTTCAGGTTCATGTCGACCTTCACGTCGATGCCGGACTTCCAGTACTCCTTCGGCCGCCAGTCCACCCGGTCCTTCCCGGAATAGTCCTTGAACCAGCCCCAGGAACCCTCGGTGTTGTTCGAGGTGGTGACCTTCAGCTGCTTCTCGACCTCGGCCTTGTTCTTCACCGGATTGTCGAAGACCAGCGAGACGGGCATCGCGACGCCCACCGTGCTGCCCTTCGGGATGTTGATGGAGACCTTGTTCACCTTGTCCGCGGGCGAGGTCTTGAACTGGGTGCTCGCGCTCTGACTGGCGGTGTTCTGCGCCTCGACCTTGTAGTCGGTGCCGGGGGAGGCGTTGCGCTCCGAGGTCCAGGTCCGGCCGTCGGCGGATATCTGCCCCGCCAGCTCGCCGCCCTTGCCGTCCACCACCTTGACCAGGGAGAACTTGCCGTCGGCGAGGGTCACCCTGACGGGTTCTCCGGCCTTGACCTGGTCGCCCGTGAGGTTCACCGAGATCGCCATGGCCGGGCTCTTCTCCGGACCCGCCCCCTTGCCGTCGCCGCCCGCCTTCCCGTCGGAGCCGCCACCCCCGCAGGCGCTGAGCGCGAGGGTGAGGAGCGCGGTGCCCGCCAGCATCGCGTGACGGGTGCGGCGGCGCGGAAGTGCGGTGCGGCGTGTGCGGCTCAACGAAAACCCCTCCGAAAATAACGGTCGTCCTCAGGTAAGGAGCGAACGCGGCAACATTAGGTTGCGCATTCGGCGGAAAAACTCCCCGGGACCGTTGTGACATGGGCCGCAGCGGAACTGTTGCCATCCGGTCACATTCGGGAGCGTGTTACGGGAACCGGCCGTCCGGAATTGGCCAACGAGCGGGTCCGGGGCGGGAAAAGGACCTTCCGCGCCGGTGCGGGGGCCAAAGGACCCTACCGGGGCGTGAATTCACCCGGCCCCGGCGGCCGGGTTACCCTCCACCTTCGGCTCGGCGAAGGGAAAGACCCCGATGTACGGATCCACCAGCAGCGCGGCACCAGGCGCGGCCCCCACGGGCCCGCCGCCGGCGGAACCGGCACCCGCGACGGCGGTGGCGCAGGCACCGGCGAAGACCTCGGTGCTGCGCAGCGGAGCGCTGATGGCCGCCGGCTCCGTCGTCTCCCGTGCCACCGGCTTCGTCCGCTCCGCCGTGGTGCTCGCCGCGCTGGGCGCCGGATTCCTCGGAGACGGCTACACCGTCGCCAACACGGTCCCGAACATCATCTACATGCTGCTCATCGGCGGCGCGCTCAACGCCGTCTTCGTCCCCGAGCTGGTCCGCGCCGCCAAGGAGCACCGCGACGGCGGGGCCGCGTACACCGACCGGCTGCTGACCGCCTGCACCGTGGCGCTCCTCGCGCTCACCGCCGCCGCCGTCATCGCCACGCCGCTGATCGTCGACGCGTACACCCCCGCCTCCTACACGGACGCCCAGCGGAGCACCGTCATCGCCCTGGCCCGCTTCTGCCTTCCGCAGATCCTCTTCTACGGGCTGTTCACCCTGCTCGGCCAAGTGCTGAACGCACGCGGCCGGTTCGGCGCGATGATGTGGACCCCGGTCCTCAACAACATCGTGATCATCGGGGTCTTCGGCCTCTTCCTCCACACCTCCGGCGGCGGCCGCGACGCCCTCGGCGCCGCCGACACCCGGCTGCTGGGCATCGGCACCACCGCCGGAATCGTCATCCAGGCCCTCGCCCTCGTCCCCTCGCTGCGCGCCGCCCGCTTCCGCTGGCGCCCCCGCTTCGACTGGCGCGGCAGCGGCCTCACCCGCCCCCTGCGCAACGCGGGCTGGCTGGTCGTGCTCGTCCTCAGCAACCAGATCGCCTACTGGGTGGTGACCAAGCTCTCCACCACCGTCGGCGACCAGGCCCCCGGCTTCGGCTACGCCGCCTACACCAGCGCCTACCAGCTGTGGATCGTCCCCCAGGGCATCATCACCGTCTCCCTGGTCACCGCCCTCATGCCCCGGATGAGCTCGGCCGCCGCCGAAGGCGACCGCACCGCCGTCCGTGAGGACGTCTCGTACGCACTGCGCTCCAGCGCCGCCCTCGTGGTGCCCGCCGCCGCGCTCTTCGCCGCGCTGGCCCCCTGGGTGATGGACTGCGTCTCCGGATACGGCAAGGTCACCCCCGCCGAGGTCGGGGCCATGGCCGGCATGCTCACCGCCTTCGCCCCCGGCCTGGTCGCCTACTCCGCCCAGTACGTGCTCGCGCGCGGCTTCTACGCCCTCTCCGACACCCGCACCCCCTTCTTCCTCAACCTGGTGATCGTCACCCTCAACGCCGGGCTGTCGTACGCCGCCTACCTGCTGCTGCCGGTGCGCTGGGCCGTCACCGGCATGGCCGCCGCCACGTCCCTCGCCTTCATGGGCGGCGCCGCCGTCACCGCGTACGCCCTCTCCCGGCGGCTCGGCCCGCGCGGCGGGGCCCGTACCACCGCCCTCGCCACCCACCTGCGGCTGCTCGCCGCCTGCCTGCCCGCCGCCGCCGCCGCGTACGCGGCCGCCCGCGCCGCCGGAGGTCTCGGCTCCTTCGCCGCGGCCGGAGCGGGAACCGCCGCGCTCGCCCTGGTCGTCGTACTCCTCGCCCGGCCGCTGCGCCTGGCGGAGATCACCGACCTGCTGGACTCCCTGCGCCGGAAGGTCAGCCGATAGCGGGAGGAAAGCACATGAACCACCCTGGAATACTGACCGGATGCCACGCGTACTGCTGATCGAGGACGACCCTTCCATCCGGGAAGGGGTCGGCCTCGGCCTGCGCCGCCGCGGCCACGAGGTGAGCGCCGCCGCGACCGGCGAGGAGGGACTGGCCCTCATCGGCGGCTTCCGCCCCGAGCTGGTGCTGCTGGACCTGATGCTGCCCGGCATCAACGGCGTACAGGTCTGCCGCCGGATCCGGGAGACCAGCCAGGTGCCGATCATCATGCTCACCGCGCGCGGCGACGACTTCGACATCGTCGTCGGCCTGGAGGCCGGAGCCGACGACTACATCGTCAAACCCGCCCGCACCGAGATCATCGAGGCCCGCGTCAAGGCCGTGCTGCGCCGCCTCAAGGGCCCGGGCGGCCGGCCCGGGGTGGAACGCCACGGCGAGCTCGCCATCGACCGCGCCGGGCTGACGGTCGCCAAGAACGGCGAGCGCATCGCCCTCGCGCCCAGCGAGATCAAGCTCCTGCTCCACCTGTCGGCCTCACCCGAACAGGTCTTCTCCCGGCAGCAGCTGCTGGAGTACGTGTGGGAGCACAGCTACCACGCCGACGCCCGGCTCGTGGACGCCTGCGTGCGCAGGCTGCGCAACAAGGTCGAGGACCCCGACGGCCACCCCCGCTACATACAGACCGTGCGGGGCTTCGGCTACCGCTTCGGCCCGCTCTAGGCCGTGCGCCGCCTCCCGCCGCTCGGCCTGCGCACCCGGCTGATCGCCGCGTTCCTGCTGGTCGCCACGATCTGCGCCGTCAGCACGGCCGCCCTCACCTACCGGCAGGCCCGCAGGGCCGTGCTGACCCAGAGCCAGGACACGGCGGTCAGCACCCTGCGCGACCAGCTGGAGGGCCAGGGCATGAGCCTGCCCATGGACCGCCAGCAGCTCCAGCGCCTCGTCAACGACCTGGGCAAACGCGGCAAACCCCACTCCTGGGTGGTGTACGGGGAGTACGGCACCCTGCGCGCCTCCTCCAACGGCACCCCCACCACCTCCGCCGTCCTCACCCAGAAGCTGCGCGACCAGGTCGCGGCGAACCCGCACGGGGCCTTCCAGCGGGTGGAGGACAGCCGCGGCGAGCCCTACCTGACCATCGGCATGCCGGCCGTCTTCACCCGCAACGGAAACCGCGAGCCGACCGGGGTCACCGTCTACGCCGTCATGCCGCTCACCAGCGAACAGCAGACCGTCGACGCCATGGTCGAAGCCGCCAAACAGGGCGCCGTACCGGGCCTGGCCATCGCCCTCGTACCCGCCCTGCTCGCCGCGCGCAGCGTCCTGCGCCCCGTACGCGACATGCGCCGCGCCGCACAGAACCTGGGCCGGGGCCGCCTCGACACCCGCATCACGGTCAGGGGCGCCGACGAACTCGCCGGCCTCGCCCGCACCTTCAACGAGACCGCGGGCGCCCTGGAGGAGTCCGTCACCGAACTGCGGGAGGCGGAGGCCCGGGCCCGCCGCTTCGCCGCCGACGTCTCCCACGAACTGCGCACCCCGCTCGCCGGGATGCTCGCCGTCACCGAAGTGCTCGACGAGGACGCCGCCTGCCTCGACCCCGACACCGCCAAGGCCCTGCGGCTGATCAGCGCCGAGACCGGCAAGCTCGCCGTCCTCGTCGAAGACCTGATGGAGATCTCCCGCTTCGACGCCCGCGCCGCCGAACTCAACCTCGACGACGTGGACGTCGCCGAGGCCGTCGGCAAGACCCTGGAACGCCGCCGCTGGGACGACGACCGGGTCACCACCGACCTCCCGGAAGGGGTCCGCGCCCGGCTGGACCCGCGCCGCTTCGACGTGGTCCTGGCCAACCTCGTCGGCAACGCGCTGCGGCACGGCGAGGCCCCCGTACGGGTCGCCGTACGCACCCAGGAGCACCCCGGCGGTCCGCGCCTGCTGCTGGAGGTCGCCGACAGCGGACCGGGTATCGCCGAGGAGGTGCTCCCGCACATCTTCGACCGGTTCTTCAAGGCCGACGCCGCCCGCGCCCGCTCCGCCGGCAGCGGCCTCGGGCTCGCCATCACCCTGGAGAACGTCCGGCTGCACGGCGGCACCCTGACCGCCGCCAACGGCCCCGGCGGGGGAGCCGTGTTCACCCTCGACATGCCCCTGGAGGCCGCCGTATGAGCCGGACGCGGACCCTCGCCGCCGCCCTGCTCGGCCCGGCGCTCCTGCTCACCGCCTGCGGGATCAAACCGACCGGGGTCGTGGAGAGCGGCGCGGCGGCCAAGGTGGCCGTCGCCGCGCCCGCCCGCACCTCGATGGCCTACTTCGTCACCCCCGAGGGACGGCTGGTCCCCTCGCCGCAGCCCGAGCACACCATCGACGGCCCCCGGGGCAGCCTGATGGGACTCCTCGGCGGCCCCGGAGCCCGGGAACTGGAGGCCGGGCTCGGCACCCGGCTGCCCCCGGTCGAGGGAAGGGGACTGGAGGAGATCGGCGTCGGCTTCACGGCGCGCGACCGGGTGGAGGCGCGGCTCCCCTTCCCCGTCGCCGACCTGGACCCGATCGCCCGCCGCCAGCTCGTGTGCAGCGCCCTGTCCACCCTCGCCCCGGCCTTCGACGTGGTGCTGCGCGGCACCGACACCGCGCTGGAGGCGGCCCGCTGCGAGGCCGGGGGCCGAGCGGGCGGGGCGGGCTGACGGGGGGACGGCGCTGCGGGCCCCGGGGTGCCGGGGCCCGACGGCCCCTTGCGGCGGCCCCGCCGTCCCGCCACCGTGTGGACCATGGAACGCGCCGCCCGGCCCCCCGGCATCCCCGACGTCTTCGACCCCCGCGTCTACGCCGGGGGCGTCCCGCACGAGCGCTACCGGCTGCTGCGCGAGCGGCACCCGGTGGCCTGGCAGGAGGAGCCCGAACTCCAGGGATGGCCCGCCGGGCCCGGCTTCTGGGCCGTCACCCGGCACGCCGACGTCGTCCGCGTCCTGCGCGACCACACCGCGTACTCCTCCTGGATCGGCGCCACCCAGATCCGCGACCCCGACCCCGCCGACCTGCCGTTCCTGCGCAGCACCATGCTCAACCAGGACCCCCCGGAGCACGGCCGGCTGCGCCGCCTGGTCTCCCGCGCCTTCACCCCCGCCCGGGTCGACGCCTTCGCGGACCGGGCCCGCGAGCGCGCACGCACCCTCCTCGCCGCCGCCCGGGACGGCGCCGAGGACGGCGGCGCCGACGTGGTGCGCGCCGTCACGGACGAGTACGCCCTGCTCAACCTGACCGACCTGCTGGGCGTGCCGGCCGCCGACCGGGGCCTGCTGCTGGAGTGGACCGTGAGGGTCATCGGCTACCAGGACCCCGAGGACGCCCCCGCGCCGCTCCTCGGCCCCGACGGCAAGCCGCTGAACCCGCGCTCCCCGGCCCTGCTCGGCGAGATGTTCGGGTACGCCCGGGAACTGGCCGCGTACAAGCGCGCCCACCCGGGGGACGACGTCATGACCGCCCTCGCCCAGGCCGGACTGGAGCCCGCCGAGCTGGAGATGTTCTTCTTCCTGCTGACCGTCGCCGGCAACGACACCGTACGCAGCGCCGCGCCCGGCGGCCTCCTCGCCCTGGCCGGGAACCCCGACGCCTACCGGCGCCTCGCCGACGGCAGGGCCCCCCTGGACCGGGCCGTCGAGGAACTGCTGCGCGTCCACCCGCCGGTGCTCAGCTTCCGCCGCACGGCCGCCCGCGACACCGACCTCGCCGGCACCCCGATCCGGGCCGGCGACAAAGTGGTGGTCTTCCACGCCTCCGCCAACCACGACGAGCGCGTCTTCACCGACCCCGACCGGCTCGACCTCGGCCGCTCCCCGAACCCGCACGTCTCCTTCGGCGACGGCCCGCACGTCTGCCTCGGCGCCCACTTCGCCCGGCTCCAGCTGCGCGTGCTCTACGAGGAGTGGCGTACGGCGATGCCCGCGCCCGAACTCACCGGAGAGCCGCGCCGGCTGGTCTCCAACTTCATCAACGGCGTCACCCGGCTGCCGCTGCGGGTGTCCGGGCCGCCCGCGTGACGTCCGCGACCAGCTCGGTCACGTCCGGCCCGTAGGCGTCGGAGTTGACCACTTTCAGCACGAGGCAGAAGGACTTCCCGCGGTGTGCGCGCGCCAGCTCCTCGTGGTTCCGGGCCAGGTAACGGGCTGCCGCCTGGTTGCTGTTGGCGGTCTGCCCCGACAGCAGGAAGACCGGCCGCGCCCCCTGCCCGGTGGTCAGCCGGGCCAGCAGTACGTACTCGGCCAGGCCCGGCTCCCAGCGGTACGTCTCCCCGCCGACGCCGATCGAACCCCGGTCCGGGCCGGATTCGGTGGACAGGTCGACCCGCACCCCGGGGAGCAGCGAGTGCAGGTGGGCCACCGTACGGGAGTTGGACGCGGGGCCGCCGACGCAGAACTCGGCGCGTTCGCCGAAGCCCTGCCGCGCCTCGTGGGTGACGACCTGCACCGTCGCCCCGCAGTCCTTTATCAGGGCGGATATCTCCAGCAGCGCGAAGGCGTCGTTGCGGTGCAGCGAGTTCTCCGTGCCGCCCATCTGGCGGTTCACCACGAACAGGCAGTCCGAGCCGGCCGGCAGCCCGAAGAAGGCCTGCTTGCGGCGCAGCGCCCGGCGCCACAGGTACGTTCGAGTGAACCAGCCGAAGCCACCGCTGACGGCGGTGGCCGCCACCCCGAGCACGATGTTGCGGACGTCGTCGTTCATGCGGCGGATGGTAGCCGCCGCGCCGCCGTCATGACGCGGGGGGCGGGACGGGGCTAGGCTGCCGAGCCTGGACACGGCCCAGGCCTGACAGGCAGTCGACTGGAGGAACCGGATGCGCGCTTCCGCCGCACGTCAGTTAGCGTTCGCAGCCCTCGCCGGGGCGCTCGTCTCCACCGGGGCCGCCGCCCCGCCGCAGCAGGCACCCGCCCCGCCCAAGGTGCCCGTCGCCGCCGGCTACGGCGGGGCCGTCGCCAGCGTCGACGCCGACGCCTCCGCCGCCGGCATCGCCGTACTGCGGACCGGCGGCAACGCCGTGGACGCCGCCGTCGCCGTCGCCGCCGCGCTCGGGGTCACCGAGCCGTACTCCGCCGGGATCGGCGGGGGCGGCTACTTCGTCTACTACGACGCCTCCTCCCGCCGGGTGCACACCATCGACGGCCGCGAGACCGCGCCCGCCACGGCCACCTCCGCCCTCTTCCAGGAGAACGGCGTCCCCATCCCGTTCGCCGAGGGCCAGACCAGCGGACGCTCGGTCGGCGTCCCCGGCACCCCCGCCACCTGGAAGAGCGCCCTCGACGCCTGGGGCAGCCGCCCCCTCGCCCAGCTCCTGCGCCCCGCCGAGAAACTGGCCCGCGACGGTTTCAAGGTGGACGGCACCTTCCGCGCCCAGACCGAGGCCAACCAGGACCGCTTCAAGGACTTCCCCGCCACCCGCGAGCTGTTCCTGCCCGGCGGCCAACTGCCCGTCGTCGGGTCCACCTTCAAGAACCCGGACCTCGCCGCCACCTACGCCGAACTCGCCCGCAAGGGCACCGGCGCGCTCTACCGGGGCCCGATCGCCGAGGACATCGTCAACACCGTCCGCAAGCCCCCCGTCGACCCGGCCGCCACCCGCAACGTCCGCCCCGGCGACCTGACCACCGCCGACCTGCGCGCGTACGCGACCAAGCGGCAGGCCCCGACGCAGATCTCCTACCGGGGCCTGGACGTCTACAGCATGGCGCCGTCCTCCTCCGGCGGCACCACCGTCGGCGAGGCGCTGAACATCCTGGAGCGCACCGACCTTTCGAAGCTGTCCCAGGCCCAGTACCTGCACCGGTACATCGAGGCCTCCCGGATCGCCTTCGCCGACCGGGGACGCTGGGTCGGCGACCCGGCCGCCGAGTCCGTGCCCACGCGCGAGCTGCTCTCGCAGCGGTACGCGGACACGCGCGCCTGCCTCATCAGGCCCGACCGGACGCTGACCAGCCCGCTGGCCCCCGGCGACCCCCGCAACCCGGTCCCCTGCGCCACCACGGGCGAGACCGCCCCCACCACCTACGAGGGGGAGAACACCACCCACCTGACGGTCGCCGACCGCTGGGGCAACGTGGTCTCCTACACCCTGACCATCGAGTCCACCGGCGGCAGCGCCATCACCGTCCCCGGGCGGGGCTTCCTGCTCAACAACGAGCTGACCGACTTCTCCTTCGCCCCGGCCGCTCCCGGCGTACCGGACCCGAACCTGCCCGGGCCGGGCAAGCGCCCGCGTTCGTCCATGTCCCCGACCATCGTCCTGGAGCACGGCCGTCCGGTCCTCGCGGTCGGCTCCCCCGGCGGCGCCACCATCATCACCACCGTCCTGCAGACCCTGACCGGCCACCTGGACCGGGGCCTGCCCCTGGTGGACGCCATCGCGGCCCCGCGCGCCAGCCAGCGCAACCAGACGACCACCGAGCTGGAGCCGGGCCTGTGGAACAGCCCGCTGCGCACCGAGCTGGAGGGCCTGGGCCAGGCCTTCCGGCAGAACCCGGAGATCGGCGCCGCCACCGGCGTCCAGCGGCTGCCGGACGGCCGCTGGCTGGCGGCGGCCGAGACCAGCCGCCGGGGCGGCGGCTCGGCGATGGTCGTACGGCCGCACGGCGAGCCGTAGCGGTCGCCGGGGCCGTTCGCGTCTTCCGGATCACGCCGCCCCCCGCGGCGTGATCCGTGCGTCCGGGGCCGCCTACGAGGACGCGGTGGTGGAGAGCACGAAGCCGCCGTATCCGCTCCGGGCCGCGGCGTCGCACTCCGCCCGGTACCGGTCCAGCCCGCCCGCGTAGGCCAGGAACACCCGGGGCTTGCCCGGTACGTTGGCTCCCGTGTACCAGGAGGCCGCGGCGGGGTAGAGCGTCCGGGCGGCGACCTCCGCCACGTGGGCGCCCCAGTCCGCCTCGGCTTCCGGAGCTGCGTCGATCTCCGTGAGGCCGTTCCGCCTCAGATGGGCGATGCAGTCGGTGATCCACTCCACCTGCTGTTCCAAGGACACCGCGATGTTGGTGAGAACGGACGGGCTGAGGGGGCCGAGGACGGTGAACAGGTTGGGGAAGCCGGCCGACATGAGCCCCAAATGGTGCTGCGGGCCGTCCGCCCACTTCTCCCGGAGCGTCACGCCGGCCTTGCCGACGATGTCGATGGCCAGTTGGGAGCCGGTCAAGGCGTCGAAGCCGGTGGCGAAGACGATCGCGTCGAAGGCGTGTTCCCCGTCCGAGGTCAGGACGCCCCGGGGCGTGAGCCTTTCGATCGGCGTCGTGCGCAGGTCCACCAGCCTCACGTGCGGCCGGTTGTAGGTGGCGTAGTAACCGGTGTCCAGGCAGGGCCGCTTGGTCGCGAACGGGAACGTCCGTGGTGAGAGCAGTTCGGCCGTCGCCGGGTCGGTGACGATCGACCGGATCTTGGACCGGACGAACTCGGCCACGGTCTCGTTGGCCTTCGCGTCGGTAAGGATGTCGGTGTACGTGCGGAGCAGTCCGCTGAGCAGCCCCGAGCCCCAGGCGGCTTCATAGGCGGCCGTGCGCTCCGCCTCGTCCACCTCCAGGGCCGACCGGGTCGGCGGTTCGAAGACGGTCCCGCCCCGGGAGAGCCGCTGGGCCTTCCGGAACTCCGGGTACCGGGCCTTGAGTTCGGCGATCTCCGTGCTCCGCAGCGGCCGGTTGTGGGCCGGGAGCGCATAGGCGGGGGTGCGCTGGAAGACGGTGAGTGCGGCCGCCTCCTCGGCGATGACGGGGATGGCCTGGACGCCGGAGCAGCCGGTGCCGATGACGGCGACCCGACGGCCGGCGAAGGAGACCTCCTCACGGGGCCAGCGGGCGGTGTGGTGGATGGCCCCCCTGAAGCCGTCCGCCCCGGGGATTCCCGGGTCCTTGGGGCGGGACATGCAGCCCGAGGCCAGGACGACGAACCGGGCGGTGACGGTCCGGCCGGTGTCCGTGGCGACCTGCCAGGTGTGCCGGTCCTCGTCGTACGCGGCGCGGGTGACGCGGGTGCGCAGGCTGACGTGCTTGCGCAGGTCGAAGCGGTCGGCGACGTGGTGGATGTAGCGCAGGATCTCCGGCTGGGACGCGTAGCGCTCGCTCCACTCCCACTCCTGGTCCAGCTCGGGGGAGAAGGAGTACGAGTACGACATGCTCTCGACGTCGCAGCGCGCACCGGGGTACCGGTTCCAGTACCAGGTCCCGCCGATGTCGTCACCCGCTTCGAAGGCCACTGCCTCCAGGCCGAGTTCGCGCAGCCTGTACAGCTGGAAGAGGCCGGAGAGCCCGGCCCCGACCACGACGACGTCGATCGGGCGGGCGGAGGTGTCGTCCATTGGGTTCCCTCCCCGAGGGCGGTCGTGGTGGCGTGGGGCGGCGGAGACGTGTGACACAGGAGCGACATCCTGGTGCACTCCAGGCGACACGGGAAGGGGCGTTATTCGCTCGTACGGCTTTTCCCCATTCCCTTGGCCGGATATCGCCGGACCGAGTGTGACCGAGCCCACTGGGCGGCGCGGGTTCCCGCGGTATGGGGCGCTTGAGGGGCGCATTTCAACTTTTGCCGCGCGGGGCGCCCGCCCCTCGCGACACCGTGGAGAATGCGCCATTTTCCCGCATGCGGGCGGCACTTGGCCATTATGCGACCGTGACTTGAACCCCTTCCCTGAGGTAATCTCCAGGCAAAGAGGGGTTCGCGTGGTCGTCAAGCGCACCCGTTGGCGTTTTCCTGCTGCGCTATAGGCGCGAGCGTCGACCCGTTTCGAACCACCTCACCGCGTCGACGATGACGCACAAGCACCGGCGTGCGCCCTTGGCATGCGCCGGCACACCCATCGACTGATGACCTGAACACACCGCGCCCGCCACCCTCATGGCCCGGGCGCAGGAGAAAGGCCACCATGAAGTCCCTGGTTGACCACGCACGATCCTTTCCCGCCCGTGTAGCGGAACGCGCTGAGGAGTTCACCGTTCTCGGGGCTGGGCAGAGCCCCGAAGCGCTGTTCATCACGTGCTCCGACTCTCGCGTCGTGCCGTCCCTGTTCACCGGCGCCCGCCCCGGTGAACTGTTCGAGCTCCGCACGGCGGGCAACATCGTGCCCGACTACCGCAGCCACCACCCGGCCGCCGAGACGGCCACCATCGAGTACGCGGTGAGGGTGCTCGGGGTCCGCGACGTCATCGTGTGCGGGCACTCCCACTGTGGCGCGGTCAACGCCCTGATGAGCGGGGGTGACCTGTCCGGCCTGCCCGCCGTACGAGGCTGGCTGGAGCACGCGGCCGTCCAGCCCGAGACCACCTCACCCCTCTCACCGGACCTCGCCGAGGCCGTCCAGGGCCACGCGGTGCTCCAACTGGAGCGGCTGCACACCCACCCGTGCGTCGCGGAGCGGGTGGCGGACGGCACCTTGGGGGTCCACGCCTGGTACTACGAGGTGCACACGGGATCCGTGCAGGAGTACAGGCCGCGTGACAACTCCTTCCGGCCGCTGTGATCCGCATCCGCCCGCCCCACGGGCCGCCCGGTACACCGCCCCTTCCGCTTCGGCCCCGCAAGGAAGTCCGCTGATGTCCTTCACCCTCAAAAAGCCCCCCCACCTGCGGCGTGACGCCTTAGCTTCTCTCGTCGTGTTCCTGGTCGCCCTGCCCCTGTGCGTGGGAGTCGCAGTCGCCTCGGGAGTGCCCGCCGAACTCGGTCTGATCACCGGCATCGTCGGGGGCCTGGTCGTCGGCTTCCTGCCCGGCAGCTCCCTCCAGGTCAGCGGCCCGGCCGCCGGCCTGACCGTCCTGGTCTTCGAGGCCGTCCAGGAGTTCGGTCTCGGCGCCCTGGGTCCCATCGTCCTGGCCGCCGGTCTGATCCAACTCCTCCTGGGCGCATTCCGGTTCGGTCGCTTCTTCCGTGCCATCACGGTCGCGGTCGTGCAGGGGATGCTCGCGGGAATCGGGCTGGTGCTGATCTTCGGGCAGCTCTACACCATGGCCGACGTCAAGCAGCCCCGCTCCGGAATCGAAAAGATCGCCGGTCTGCCGGGTCTGGCCGTCGAGATCGCCGGCTCCGGCCGGGCCCTGACCACGTTCGCCGTCGGGGCGGGCACCATCGCCGTGCTCGTCCTGTGGAAGAAGCTCCCGGCCGGAGTCCAGGCGGTCCCCGCCCCGCTGGCCGCGGTCGCCCTGGCCACGGCCGTCACCGCGGCAGCCGGCTGGTCGGTCCCCCGTGTCGACGTACAAGGACTGCTCTCGGCGGTCCAGCTCCCGGGGATGTCCGATTTCGCCGCACTGGGCAGCCTCGCCGCCATCGGCACGGTCATCGCCTTCGCCCTGATCGCGTCGGCCGAGAGCCTCTTCAGCGCCGCCGCCGTCGACCGGATGCACGACGGCCCGCGCACCGACTTCGACAAGGAACTGATGGCGCAGGGCGTGGGCAATGCCGTCTGCGGCGTACTCGGCGCCCTCCCCCTGACGGCCGTCATCGTGCGCAGCGCCGCCAACGTCCAGGCCGGCGCCCGGACGAAGCTCTCCCGCATCCTGCACGGCCTGTGGCTCGTGCTGTTCGCCGCCCTTCTTCCCGCCGCGATCGGCGTCATTCCCCTGGCCGCGCTCGCCGGTGTCCTCGTCCACGCGGGCTGCAAACTCATCCCCGTCAAGGACTTGCCGCCCCTGTGGCGCTCGCACCGGGGCGAGGCCGTCGTCCTGGTCGCCACCGCGATCGCCATCATCACCACGAGCATGTTCGAAGGGGTCCTCCTCGGCATCGCCCTCGCCGTGGCCAAGAGCGCCTGGGAGACCTCCCACGTGCACCTCGGCGTCCACGAGACGACCGACGGCCGGTTCCTCGTCACCCTCACGGGGTCCGCCACCTTCCTACGCCTGCCCCACATGCTCGAAACCCTCGAAGCACTCCCCGCCGGCCACCCCGTGGAACTCGACCTCTCGGAGCTGCGGCACCTCGACCACGCCTGCCGCATCACCTTGGAGAATTGGGCACAACAGCGCGGGGCCACCATCGGGGCACTCGCGAGAACCTGACCGACCGGAATTCCGAGGCCGGCGCCGATCCACGGCCCGGCCTTCGGCATGCGCGGGCGATGCGCCGGGATCCGTTCTGCTCAATCTTCGCTCGATTCCTGCTCGGTCACCAATGTGCGGGCGGTGAAAAGGCTCAAATTCGATCACCGGAATCCCGGAAGCCGTGTGCTCGGACAAAGCCGCGGGGGCACCACCCGTTTCGGCCCCTCTCTGTCGGTTACGCGCCAACCATTGGTCTTCTGTTGACCATTCCTTGCCCCGTTCTTTAACTTCAGGGGGCGGCGGGAAGCGATATGCGCCGCACTCTTTCCCTATTACCGGAGGTATTGCCATGGAGCAGCTCATCCGCACGATGACCCAGGACGACGTCTGGCGCCGCTGGGTCGAGGCCAACTCCGTCCAGGGTGCGAAGGACGGATGCATCAGCGCCTCGCCGAAGGAGGGCTGCATCAGCCTGGCCGGCAAGACCGGCTGTATCTCCTGAAGCACCTGATCGAGCCTGTCCGCCCGAGGTGACGGGCCGTCGGGCCGGAGCTGGGCGGGGGGAACGCCCCCCGCCCGCCCGGCCCGGGGGCCCACACCCCGGAAGACCCCCCTCACGTCCCCCGACCGAAAGTGGCCATGGACGGCACAACCACCCCGACCGGCATCCCGCATTCGGAGGGCCTCCCGGTCCCCGACGTCATCGACTGCGTCCGGGACATCCCGGTCTACCGTTCCGCTCTCGACCAGGGCGCCTTCCCCATCCTGGAGAAGCCCGAGATCGCCCGGGGCTTCCCGGACAACTGGATGACCCCGCGCCTGGCCGCCGCCCTCGAGGCCGGCGAAGCCGAGTACGTCTGGTCGACCGGCACCCATCACGCCCGGATGCAGCTCATCCGGCCGCCGTACTTCCTGCTGCGCTCCTACTACCGGCTGTGGAAGGAGCACCCCGACCTGGCGAAGACGTGGGAGAGCGGCTGCCGGCGGATCTCGCTGACCACGGTCCTCGCCACCGAGCACGTGGCCCGCGTCAACGCCCGCCGCAACGGCACCGAACCGGCCGCCTCGCCGGCGCTGGAAGACCGCATGCTCGACGAGCGCACCCTGTACCTCAACACGCGCCTCGACCCCGCGCACTGGGACCGGGCCGATGTCGAACGGATGCTGGCCGAGATGCGCGAGGTCTGCTCCGCGCACCCCGACGGGGCCTACCACCTGGACTGCTCCGGGTACCACCTCGCCCACCTGGTGCACCGCGCCTCGGCGTTCGGCCTGTGGACGCCGGAGGCGTTCCCCCGGCCGGCCAGTATCGTCACCGCGTACGAATACACCCCGGCCAACGTTCGGCGGTACCTGACGCAGCGGTTCGGCATACCGGTGATCGACCTCTTCGGCAGCACCGAGCTGGGCTACCTCTACTACAGCGACCGGCACGGCCGCTACCACCCCTACCTGGACCGCATGGGCATCGAGCTCGTCCCGGTGGCCCCCGGCAGCGGGATCCACAGCCTGATCGTCACCAGCATCCGCAACCCGTACATGCCGCTGGTGCGCTACCGCTCCGGCGACTGCGTCCGCACCTCGGACGGCAGTACCGACCCGGCGAAGGTGGTCGCCTTCTGCGGGCGCGAGAAGGAACTGCTGGAAACCCCGCACGGCCCCGTCGCCCAAGCCGACCTCGACGAGCATGTGGCCGCGACCGCCCCGGAGGTCTTCCTCTACAGCCTCGAAGCGGGCGGTGGCGGCCCCGGCTCCCCGGCGCTCCTGCGCTACACCACCTTCGACGGGCAACCGCTGTCCGCCGAACGGGCCACCGCGCTCGCCGCCGGGCTCACCGCCCTCACCGGACGCCCGTGCGGCACCGGGCACGCCACCCATCTGCCGATCGGCGCGTCGGGCAAGTACGCCTGGCTGGCGACCGCCACCGGCATGGACCTGCCGGCCGCAGACCCCCGAGGAGAAACCGCATGAGCCCCCGTGTGACGCCCGAAGCGCTGCGCGCCCTGCTCGGCGAGCCGCTCCACGAGGAGGCGGTGCGGTACGCCGAACGCCGCACTGGCGTCGAGCGGCCGTACGCCGAACGCCAGGTGCTGGAATGCCTGCGCCACCTCTACCTCGTATCCGCCCACCCTGACCGGCTCGGCGGGCTGTTCCTGCCCGTCGAGCAGGACATAGACGAGATCTGGCACTACCTCATCCTCCAGACCCGCGAGTACCGCACGCTGTGCGAGGAACGGCTCCCGGGAGGCTTCTTCGTCCACCACCGCAGCATCGGGTACGAGGAGTACCAGGCCGAGCCCGGGCGCGAGCAGGCCGTCGAGGAGGCACTGCGCTGGATCCCGCTGTACTGCGCGGAGTTCGGCCCCATGGACGAGGGGATCCTGCCGCACTGGACGATCGTCCGCTTCCTGCACGAGGGGCTGCACATGTCCCTCGCCGAGATCTCGGCACTCGAAGCGGTCCCGGAGCCGGCCGTGCGCTGAGACCGCTGTTCCGGCGATCCGGGGGAGAAGCGGATCGCCGGATACGCGTGCCCCGGCCGGCCGGGCGGGCCGGATCGACACCCGACGGGCACGGCCCTCCGGCCCTCCCTCCCGCGGCCGCTCCCACCTGCGTGGACATGCCCTAGAGGGCGGTGAGGATCCTCGGGCCGCCGGCGGTGATCGCCACCGTGTGCTCGGCATGGGCGGCGCGGGAGCCGTCGGTGGTGCGCAGGGTCCAGCCGTCGGGGTCGCAGACGTAGTCGTCCGTACCGCCCGCGATCAGCATCGGCTCGATCGCGATGACCATGCCGGGGCGCAGCTTCATGCCGCGCCCCGGCGGTCCCTCGTTGGGGACGCCCGGGTCCTCGTGCATGCCGCGGCCCACGCCGTGGCCGCCGAAGCCCTCGGGGATGCCGTACCCGGCCGAGCGGCAGACGGTGCCGATGGCGTGGGCGATGTCGCCGATCCGGTTCCCGGGCACGGCGGCCGCGATGCCGGCCGCCAGGGCCCGCTCGGCGGTCTCGACGAGCCGCAGGTCCTCGGGGCGGGGGCGGCCGACGGTGAAGCTGACGGCCGCGTCCCCGACCCAGCCGCGCAGCCTGGCCCCGCAGTCGATGCTCACGAGGTCCCCGTCGCGCAGCCGGTAGCCGTCGGGGATCCCGTGGACGATCGCGTCGTTGACCGAGGCGCAGACCACGGCCGGGAAGGGCACCGGCGCGAAGTGCGGCCGGTAGCCGAGGAAGGGGGAGGCGGCCCCGGCCTCGCGCAGGACCGCGCGGGCCACCGCGTCCAGCTCCAGCAGGGACACCCCGACCCGGGCGGCCCCGCGCACGGCTGCCAGGGCGTGCGCCACCACCCGGCCGGCGGCACGCATCTCGTCGATCGACCTGTCGGTCTTCAGTTGCACCATGCCAATAACTATACCGGTATTAGTTTACCGGGATAGTTATTGGCGTGCGGGGTAGGATGGGGTCATGGTCCGCACCCCCCTGACACCCGAAGAGCGCGAGCGCGGCGAGCGCCTGGGCGCGCTGCTGCGCGAGGCGCGCGCCGGCCGCAGCATGGTCGAGGTCGCCGCCGGCGCCGGCCTCTCCGCCGAGACCCTCCGCAAGATCGAGACCGGCCGGGCGCCCACCCCCGCCTTCTTCACGGTCGCCGCCCTGGCCGAGGCCCTCGGGCTCTCCCTGGACGAGGTCGTACGGCGCTGCGCCCTCGTGCCCGCCTGATCCGGCAGCGGCCCCTCCACGGGCGTGTCCGGCGGCCGGACGGCCCAATGGGCGGTGGAGGTTCCCGGATCCGGGAAACGGTGAAGGCGTGTCAGTGATGAACGCAGCGAAACGCCTCGGCCTCGCACTCCTCGGCGCCCTCCTCGCGGCCGGCCTGCTGGCCGCCGCCTGCTCCACCCCCGGAGGGCGGACCGGCGCCCTCGCCCCGGCACCGGCCGGCGGGAGCGCGGTGGACGCGGGTTCGCCGTCAAGGTTTGAGATTTCCGTAGCCCGCCCGTAACGCGGGTGGGATGCAATGCGTGCATGGAGACGCCGACTGCGCTGGTGATCGGGCAACTCACGGACTACCTGCGGGGGTTGACGCAGAGACTGGATCCCGGAGCCGGCTGGTACGGGGAGTTCCTGCGGCGGGACCCGGAGGGCATGCGCGCCTGCCTCGACGGGGTCGCGGTGCCGCCGTGGGACGTACTGGAATCGCTGCTCGGCGACCTGCCGGGCGAACCGGGCGGCACGGCCGGCGAGGCGGCCTACGCGGCAGCGCTGCGGGCGGCCGCGGTCGCCGCGTGGGACGCCCTGCCGGGCGGCGCGGGGGAGCTGCGCACCCTGCTCGACACGGCCGCCGGGCAGCGGGCCGTCCTGGACCGGGCACTGCGGAGCCTGACCGCCAGGCTCGCCTCCGCCGGGGACCCGGCGGAGGCGGCCGCCCTGAACCGGGAGCTGGCCTGGACCCGGGACGACGCGGCCCGCGCCGCCGCGCGGTACGCGGACCTGGAATCCCGGCTGGCCGCCCTCGGGCCGGGGCCGGGGCTGTGGCCGGAGCCGCCGCCGGGGCAGCAGCCGCGCCCGGAGCCCGAGCCGCTGCCCGCCGTGCCGGCGCAGCGGGAGGGCGGCCGGTGGCTGCGCGGGGCCCGGCGGGCCGGGGGCGCCCGGTACGCGGGCGCGCCGCCGGCCGCCGCCGCGGCACCGATGCCACCCGGGGAGCCCGCCCCGCCCGCCGGCACCGTCCCGGACCTCCCCGTTCCGCCGCCGCGCGGCGCCCGCTACCTCCGCCCGGCCGCCCCGTCGGCCGGGGAGGCGCCGGAGGAGGCACCGGCGGCACCGGCGGCACCGGAGGCCGCCCGGGCCGAGCACCCCGCCCCCGACGAGCCCTCCGTGTGGGACGCCCCCGCCGGTGCCCCGGCGCCCGCCCCGGCGAGCGGCCCGCGCGGCGGGTTCACCGCCGAGCTGCTCGCGCTGCGCGCCCAGGGCCGTAGCGGCGAGGCCCACGTCCTGCTCTGCGAGGCCGCAGCCTGGCCCGCCGCCGAACTGCCCGCCCTCGCCGCCGAGCTCGCCCGCGCGGGCCTCGCCGCCGACTGGGCCACCCTGCTCTGGGAGGCGGCCTCGCTCCCGCCCGACCGGCTCGCCGCGGCCGCCGCAGCCCTCGGCGAAGCGGGCCGGGAGGCCGACTGCGACGGGCTGCTGCGCCAGGGCGTGGCCCGTCCCGCCGCCGAGGTCGCCGAAGCCGCCCTCGCCCTCGGCGAGGCCGGCCGGGACCGCGAGGCCCAGGCCCTGCTCGGCGCCTTCGTCCGGCTGCGCACCGCCGAGGAGGCGGCCGGCCTGGCCCGCCGGGACCCGCAGTGGTTCGCCCCCCGGCTCCTGCGCGCCGCCCGGGCCCTGTCCGCCACCCGGCACCGCGACCTGGCGCACGCCCTGCGGGTCGCGGGAATCCCGGTGGCCTGAACCGCCCGTCCGCTGACCGCAAACGCCCACGTATCGACGTAACGTGATCGACTACTCCAATCGCGCAAGGCGGTCTTGCCCCGCGCTGTGGCGAGGCCTACCTTCGACTCCCTACGCACACCGTCTACGTGCGTAGAAGCCGGCGTTCCCGTCGCGAGGAGCAGCTCATGGCCCAAGTCGTCCGCGCCGCACTCGTCCAGGCCACCTGGACCGGAGACACCGAGTCGATGATCGCCAAGCACGAGGCGCACGCCCGCCGGGCGGCCGCCCAGGGCGCGCAGATCATCGGCTTCCAGGAGGTGTTCAACGCCCCCTACTTCTGCCAGGTCCAGGAACCCGAGCACTACCGCTGGGCCGAGCCCGTCCCCGACGGCCCCACCGTGCGCCGGATGCAGGAGCTGGCCCGCGAGACCGGCATGGTGATCGTCGTCCCGGTCTTCGAGCTGGAGAGCGAGGGCTTCTACTACAACACCGCGGCCGTCATCGACGCCGACGGCAGCTACCTCGGCAAGTACCGCAAACACCACATCCCACAGGTCAAGGGCTTCTGGGAGAAGTTCTACTTCCGCCCCGGCAACCTCGGCTGGCCCGTCTTCGACACCGCCGTCGGCAAGGTCGGCGTCTACATCTGCTACGACCGCCACTTCCCCGAGGGCTGGCGCCAACTCGGCCTGGGCGGTGCCCAGCTGGTCTACAACCCCTCCGCCACCTCCCGAGGCCTCTCGGCGTACCTGTGGCAGCTGGAGCAGCCCGCCTCCGCCGTCGCCAACGAGTACTTCGTCGCCGCCATCAACCGCGTCGGCCAGGAGGAGTACGGGGACAACGACTTCTACGGAACCAGCTACTTCGTCGACCCGCGCGGCCAGTTCGTCGGCGAGGTCGCCAGCGACAAGGAGGAGGAACTCCTCGTCCGCGACCTGGACTTCGACCTGATCAAGGAGGTCCGCGACCAGTGGGCCTTCTACCGCGACCGCCGCCCCGACGCCTACGGAGGACTCGTCCAGCCGTGACCAACCCCATCCCGCTGCACAGCCGCCACCGCACCGTCCTGCCCGACTGGCTCGCGCTCTACTACGACCGCCCCATCGAGCTCACCCACGGCGAGGGCCGCCACGTCTGGGACGCCGACGGCAACCGCTACCTCGACTTCTTCGGCGGCATCCTCACCACGATGACCGCCCACGCCCTGCCCGAGGTCACCAAGGCCGTCGCCGAACAGGCCGGGCGGATCATCCACTCCTCCACCCTGTACCTCAACCGGCCCATGATCGAGCTGGCCGAGCGGGTCGCCGCCCTGTCCGGCATCCCCGACGCCCGGGTCTTCTTCACCACCTCCGGCACCGAGGCCAACGACACCGCCCTGCTGCTCGCCACCACGTACCGCCGCTCCAACCAGATCCTGGCGATGCGCAACAGCTACCACGGCAGGTCCTTCTCCACCGTCTCGATCACCGGCAACCGGGGCTGGTCCCCGACCAGCCTCTCCCCGCTCCAGACGTACTACGTCCACGGCGCGGTCCGCACCCGGGGCCCCTTCGCCGGCCTCGACGACACCGCCTTCACCGCCGCGGCCGTCGCCGACCTGGAAGACGTACTGGGCCAGGCGCGCGGGGGAGTGGCCGCACTCATCGCCGAACCGGTCCAGGGCGTCGGCGGCTTCACCTCCCCGCCCGACGGCCTCTACGCAGCCTTCCGCGAGGTGCTGAACCGCCACGGCATCCTGTGGATCAGCGACGAGGTGCAGACCGGCTGGGGCCGCACCGGCGACAACTTCTGGGGCTGGCAGGCCCACGCCCGGAGCGGCCCGCCGGACATCCTCACCTTCGCCAAGGGCATCGGCAACGGCATGTCCATCGGCGGTGTCGTGGCCCGCGCCGAGGTGATGAACTGCCTCGACTCCAACTCCATCTCCACCTTCGGCGGCTCCCCGGTCACCATGGCGGCCGGCCTCGCCAACCTCGCCTACCTGCTGGACCACGACCTCCAGGGCAACGCCCGCCGCGTCGGCGGCCTGCTCCTGGAGCGGCTGCGCGCCGTCACCGCCTCCGTGCCCGCCGTACGGGAGGTCCGCGGCCGGGGCCTGATGGCCGGCATCGAACTGACGAAGCCGGGCACCGACCAGGCCGACCCGCAGACGGCCGCCGCCGTCCTGGAGGCAGCCCGGGAACGCGGGCTGCTCCTCGGCAAGGGCGGCGGGCACAACACCAGCGTGCTGCGCATCGCGCCGCCGCTCTCCCTCACCGTCGCCGAGGCGGAAGAGGGCGCCGAGATCCTCGAACAGGCGCTGAGCAGCATCCAGTAGGGGGACGCACATGAGCATCCGTACGCTGATCAGCGGCGGCCTGGTCGTCACCGCCGCCGACGAGCTCCACGCGGACGTCCTGATCGAGGACGGCCGCGTGGCGGCCCTCGCCGCGCACGGCTCGGCGGCCGCCGGGGCCTGGACGGCCGACCGCACGATCGACGCCACCGGGAAGTACGTGCTCCCGGGCGGCGTCGACGCGCACACGCACATGGAGCTGCCGTTCGGCGGCACCTTTGCGTCGGACACGTTCGAGACCGGGACGCGAGCCGCGGCATGGGGCGGTACGACGACGATCATCGATTTCGCGGTGCAGTCGCAGGGACAATCCCTGCGGGCCGGCCTGGACGCCTGGTACGCCAAGGCCGACGGCAAATGTGCGATCGACTACGCATTTCACATGATCGTGTCGGATGTGCACGAGCACACGCTCAAGGAAATGGACGGACTTGTCGAAGAAGGCGTGAGTTCGTTCAAATTGTTCATGGCGTATCCGGGGGTCTTCTACTCGGATGACGGCCAGATCCTGCGTGCGATGCAGCGGGCATCTTCCAACGGTGGGCTGATCATGATGCACGCCGAGAACGGCATCGCGATCGACGTCCTCATCGAGCAGGCCCTGGCGCGCGGTGAGACCGATCCGCGCCACCACGGCGAGGTCCGCAAGGTGCTGCTGGAGGCCGAGGCCACCCACCGTGCGATCCAGCTCGCCCGCGTCGCGGGCGCCCCGCTGTACGTCGTCCACGTCTCCGCCGAGGAGGCCGTCGCCGAGCTCGCCGCGGCCCGGGACAAGGGCCTGCCGGTCTTCGGCGAGACCTGCCCGCAGTACCTCTTCCTGTCCACCGACAACCTGGCCGAGCCCGACTTCCAGGGCGCCAAGTACGTCTGCTCCACCCCGCTGCGCCCGCGCGAACACCAGGCGGCCCTCTGGCGCGGCCTGCGGACGAACGACCTCCAGGTGGTCTCCACCGACCACTGCCCGTTCTGCTTCCGGGGCCAGAAGGAGCTGGGCCGCGGGGACTTCTCGAAGATCCCCAACGGGCTGCCGGGGGTGGAGAACCGGATGGACCTCCTGCACCAGGCCGTGGTGGACGGGCACATCAGCCGTCGCCGCTGGATCGAGATCGCCTGCGCGACCCCGGCCCGGATGTTCGGCATGTACCCGCAGAAGGGCACCATCGCGCCGGGCTCGGACGCCGACATCGTCCTCTACGATCCGCACGCCGAGCAGGTCATCTCCGCCGAGACGCACCACATGAACGTGGACTACTCGGCGTACGAGGGCAGGCGGATCACCGGACGCGTGGACACGGTCCTCTCGCGCGGCGAACTCGTCATCGACCGGCGCGAGTATGTGGGCCGGGCCGGCCACGGGGCCTTCGTTCACCGTTCCACCTGCCAGTACCTCTAAGCGGTGTCCGGGGCGTGCACGCCCCGGCGCCCGTACTCCCCAGCAAGGAGCGACGTATGGACTTCGGCCTCGTCCTGCAGACCGACCCGCCCGCTTCCCAGGTCGTCAGCCTCATGAAGCGGGCCGAGCGCAACGGCTTCCGCTACGGCTGGACCTTCGACTCGGCCGTGCTGTGGCAGGAGCCGTTCGTCATCTACAGCCAGATCCTCGCCAATACGCAGAAACTGCACGTCGGACCGATGGTGACCAACCCGGGCACCCGCACCTGGGAGGTCACCGCCTCCACCTTCGCCACCCTCAACGACATGTACGGCAACCGCACCGTCTGCGGCATCGGCCGCGGCGACTCGGCGATGCGCGTCGCCGGCCGCGCCCCCAACACCCTGGCCCGGCTCGGTGAGGCCATCGACGTCATCCGCGACCTCGCCGAAGGCCGCGAGGCCCTCGTCGACGGGAACCCGATCCGCATCCCGTGGATCAAGGAGGGCAGACTCCCCGTCTGGATGGCCGCGTACGGGCCGAAGGCCCTCGCCCTCGCCGGCCAGAAGGCCGACGGGTTCATCCTCCAGCTCGCCGACCCCTTCCTCACGGAGCGGATGGTCAAGGCGGTACGGCAGGCCGCGAGCGAGGCCGGCCGCGACCCCGACGCGCTCACCGTCTGCGTGGCCGCGCCCGCCTACGTCACGGCCGACGACTCGGCGGCGGCCCTCGCCCACGCTCGCGACCAGTGCCGCTGGTTCGGCGGCATGGTCGGCAACCACGTGGCCGACCTGGTGGCCAAGTACGGCGAGCACTCCGCGATGGTCCCGGACGAGCTCACGACGTACATCAAGGACCGGCACGGCTACGACTACAGCCACCACGGCCGGGCCGGCAACCCGTCCACCGACTTCGTCCCGGACGAGATCGTCGACCGCTTCTGCCTGCTGGGCCCGGCCGAGGCCCACATCGAGAAGCTCCGGGCCCTGCGGGACCTGGGCGTCGACCAGTTCGCCGTCTACGACATGCACGACGCGCGGGAGGCCACCATCGACGCGTACGGTTCCACGGTCATCCCGGCGTTCGACTGACCCTGGCCGGCGACGCGTCACCGTGGGCCGGCGAGCTCCGGCCCCTCTGCCGCGGCGGCGTTGTCGAAGATCACGTGTGTGTCCGGCGACGCGTTGGAGAGGGCCATCAGGCCGATCGCGCAGACGACGGCGACGATCGGGAGGACCAGGACCGCGACGACACACCGGCGCCTGTGCTCCCGTCGGCGCCAGCGGGCCTGTTCCTTGCGGTACGACGTCGCAGAGCCGTCCGGAACCGACGCGGCGAGGCCGACCAGTACGCTGCGCAGAAGGGCCTCGGTCTCCGTGCTCACCTGGCTGCTCCCTTCATGAGACCCGTCAGCTTCGCCATGCCCCTGGCGGTGTGCGACTTCACTGCCCCGACGGAGATCTTCATCGTCTCGGCGATCTCGGTCTCTCGGCCACCATCGGCTTCCCCGCCTACAGCCCGGGGAACGGCTCACCATCCTGGCCCACCACGCGGAGCGTTCCGGCTCCGAGACCCCGGACGCCACCCTTCAGGCGGTCCGCACCCAGATCGCCGCCGACCCCGAGAGGTTCGCCCAAGGCAACGCCCGCGAAGAAAGCTCTTCGACGAGGTCAAGAGCGCCCATGCCCGCCGCATCGCCGCCCTCGAACGCACTGGTCGCGAAGCGACCCTGGACGATCTCCGCGTCCTCCTCCCGCAGCACGCCGCCCGGTAGCGGGGCGGTAGCGGCGCGGTGCCGCTACCGCGACAGGGTTTGTCCGATAACCCGAATGGATCAGGCTAAGATGCCACGGCAGACGCAACCTGCCGATCGCGGCCCATTTCACAAGGCCGCTGTAGGTGCGGTTCCGTACGGGGCGTTTCCCCCGGCACTCCGGTGGCCGCAACCGCGCCGCGTGTATGTCCGGCCCCACCGGGGGCCGCCGCCCTGGTCGGACGGACCGGGCGCGTCATTGCTTGGAGAGTTCTCGCCGTGTTTGGTCAGCGTTCCCGTTCCCATGCCGTCGTGACCGGCGCCGCCGTCGTGGCCCTGGCCGTCGCGCTCGCGGGCTGCGGGAGCCACGAGGGCGAGAAGAGGAAGAAGACTCCGGCGGTGGCGAGCGGCCCGACCGCCGCGACCGCTTCCCCCTCGGCCGGCGGGAAGGTGCAGATGCCGACCGGTCCGGCCGCCACCATGACCAAGGCCCGGGACACCGCCGTCGGCCCGGTCATGACGACCAGACTGGCCGGCCCGAAGTCCGGTGTGACCGGCCAGGTATGGGTCTGGCTCCCTCCCGAGTACCACGACCCCAAGTACGCCAAGACCGGCTTTCCGGTGCTGACCCTGTTCGCGGGCGGTCAGAGCAACGGCTACAACACCTGGGCCGGCAGCGAGCTGCCGATCCAGGAGGAGGACGTGCGGCTGGCCAAGGCGGGCAAGGCCCATCCGTTCATCATGATCATGCCGGTGCAGAACTTCAGCGGAGACGAGAAAAAGGCGCTGGACTGTTCGGACATCCCCGGCCAGCCCAAGATGGCGACCTGGATGGCCCAGGACATCCCGGACTGGGTCCGCGCCAATTTCCGCACCCTGAAGGGCCGCGACAGCTGGGGCGTCATGGGCGCCTCCACGGGTGGATTCTGCAGCGCCAAGCTCGCTCTGCAGTACCCGGACGTCTACAAGGCAGCGGTGCCGATCGACGGCTACTTCGTCCCGGACTCGCGCCTGTGGCAGGGCCACAGCGCGGAGAAGGCGGCCAACAGCCCCGACCAGATGGTCACCCAGGGCAAGGCCGACGTGAAGATGCTGGTCACGGCCGGCGGTGCCGACGCGTACGAGCAGGGCGTGGTCAAGGGCTGGATGGCCAAGGCGGCCCCGCCGGTGTCCATCGAGTACTACGAGCAGCCCGGCGGCAAGCACCTGACCTCGGACTTCAAGAAGATGATCCCGGACGCCCTGCAGTGGTTCACCAAGAACCTGGCGGGCCCGGCCCACGACTGACCCGGACGCGGGGAAGGGCGGCATGGCGGACACCGTCGGTACGGACGTGGCCGGAGAACTGGCACGGGCCGGAGCGAAGGAACAGGACCGGATCCTGGAAGAACGCGCGGCGGCGGTGGCCGGCGTCATGGCCGACGGGTTCGGCCGCCGGCACCCGGAGCTGGCGGCGAAGTCCGGCTTCGCCCGCTGGCAGCTCGGGGCCCTGGCCGTCGGCGCCACCGCCGCCCTCGCCGGGCTGGCGGTCGCGCCCATGGCCGTACTCGCGCTGCTCACCGCGGTGGTGACGGCCTACAGCCTGCTGCACGTGGTGGTCATGCTGGCCGGCCTGCCGCGCGGCGGACGCCCCGCGGGGGCCGGCGACGTGCCGGTGCCGGACGCGGAGCTCCCGTTCTACACGGTGCTGGTGCCCGCCTACCGGGAGGCCGAGGTGATCGGCGGTCTGGTCCGGCACCTGGCCGCCCTGGACTACCCGGCGGACCGGCTGGAGGTACTGGTCCTGGTGGAGCGGCACGACCCCGGCACCGCCCGGGCCGTGCTGGCCGCGGACCCGCCCCCCTTCGTCCGCCTCGTCCGCCTCCCGCCGGGTCCGCCCCAGACCAAACCCCGCTCGGTGAACCTGGGCCTGCTGCTGGCCCGCGGCGAACTCCTGGTGGTCTTCGACGCCGAGGACCGCCCCGACCGCGGCCAACTGCGGCGCGTGGCCGCCCGGTTCGCCGCGCGCGGCGAGCGCCTGGCCTGCGTACAGGCGCAGCTGCTCTTCCACAACGCCGACGGGAACTGGCTGACCAGGCAGTTCGCCATGGAGTACGCCCTGCGCTTCACCCTGGAGCTGCCCGGGCTGGTACGGCTGGGGATGCCGGTCCCGCTCGGCGGGACCAGCAACCACTTCCGCACCGGCACCCTGCGCGCCCTCGGCGGCTGGGACGCCTGGAACGTCACCGAGGACGCGGACCTCGGCATGCGCTGCGCCGCCATGGGCCACCGCACCGAGACCGTCGAGTCGGTCACCTGGGAGGAGGCCCTCGGCGCCGTCCGCCCCTACGTCCGCCAGCGCACCCGGTGGTTCAAGGGGTTCCTGCTGACGACGGTCGTGCACACCCGCCACCCCCGCCGGACCGTGCGCAGGTTCGGCGTTCCGGGCCTGATCACCCTGTTCGGGATCGTCGCGGGCGCCGCGGTGACCTCCTGCGTCCAGCCGCTGCTGGCCGCCCTGACCCTGATCGGCCTCTGCGGCCTCTCCTGGTCGCCCGTCGGAGCCGGTCTGCTGCTGCCTTCCGTGGCCGCGCAGGCCGTGGCGGCCCTCGCCTGGACCGCCATCACCTTCACCGCGGCGAGGCGCGCGGGCCTCGGGGCTCCGTGGCACGCGCTCCTCACGCCGCTCTCCTCTGTGCTCTGGTGGTTCGCCGCCTGGCGGGCGGTGCACCAGCTGGTCTTCTCCCGGTTCACCTGGGAGAAGACACCGCACGGAGCCGGGCTCAGTTGACGTTGACGGCCTTCCAGGCGGCCGCCACCTGCTGGTACTCCGTGCCGGAGGCGCCGTAGAGGTCGGCCGTCGCCTTCAGCGTCGCCGTGCGCGCCCCCGCGTAGTTGGTGGTCGACGTCATGTAGGTGGAGAGCGCCTTGTACCAGATCTTGTACGCCTTGGTGCGGCCGATCCCGGTGACGGTGGAGCCGTCGTAGGTCGGGGAGTCGTAGGACACCCCGTTGACCGTCTTGGCGCCGCTGCCCTCGGAGAGCAGGTAGAAGAAGTGGTTGGCGACTCCGGAGGAGTTGTGGACGTCGAGCCGGCCGACGTTCTTCGACCAGTAGTCGGCGGAGACGCCGTCCTTGCTGGGCTTGTCCATGTAGCGCAGCGGGGTGCCGTTGCCGCGGATGTCGATCTTCTCGCCGATGAGGTAGTCGCCGGGGTCGGCGGCGTTGTTGGCGAAGAACTCCACGGAGGTGCCGAGGATGTCGCTGGTGGCCTCGTTGAGGCCGCCCGACTCCCGGCTGTAGTTCAGCTTGGCGGTGGCGGCCGTCAGGCCGTGGCTCATCTCGTGGCCGGCGACGTCCAGGGAGGTCAGGGGCTTCTGGTTGTTCGCGCCGTCGCCGTAGGTCATGCAGAAGCAACTGTCGGACCAGAACGCGTTGACGTAGGCGTTGCCGTAGTGGACGCGGGAGTACGCGGCCTTCCCGTCGCCGGCGATGCCGTTGCGGCCGAACTCGGTCTTGTAGAAGTCCCAGGTGACGGCCGCGCCGTAGTGGGCGTCGACGGCGGCGGTCTGGCGGTTGGACGGCGTGCCGTCGCCCCACGCGTCGTCGGCGTCGGTGAAGAGGGTGCCGGTCGCGGTGGAGGTGGCGCCGTTCAGGTCGTAGGTCTTGTGGCCGCCTCGTGCCGCGTCGGTCAGGCTGTACGCGGACCCGCTCTGCGTGGTGCCGAGGGGGACGGTGCCGGAGTATCCGCTGGTGCCGGTCCCCGTGTCGATGGCCTCGTACGCGTAGAGCTCGGCGCCCGTCGCGGCGTCGGTGATGACGTGGCGCTCGCTGGGAGTGCCGTCGGGCTGGGTGCCGGTGACGACGGCCTCGTAGGCGAAGACCGGGTTGCCGGCGGCGGCCCACACGACCTGCCGGGCGCCGGCCGGGGCGGCCTTGACGCCGCGGGCGGCGGTCGGGGCGATCCGGGCCTCGGTGCCCTTGGTCGTCTTGCGGCTGCCGTCCTTCTTCTGGTGGACCACCAGATCGCCGCCGAGGACGGGGAGCCCGGCGTAGGTGCGCTCGTAGCGGGTGTGCACGGTGCCGTCGGCGTCCTTGACGACGTCCCGTGCGACGAGGCGCTCCTCGTCGGACAGGCCGATGGCGCGTGCGGTGCCCGCCGCTTCGCCCTGGGCGGCGGATATCGCCTGGGCGCGGGCGCCGGAAGACAGCGTCAGGGCGGTGGCGCCCGCCTCGCGTTCGGCCGCCGCGCTGGCGGCGCCGCTCTGGGCGGCGACCGCGACCATCGCCGCGGAGGCGACCACGGCGGCGGTGCGCAGCATCCGGGCGCGGTTGCGAGAGGTGGGGGTTGAGGACATGGGGTGGGTCACTCGCTCTCCTGGTGTCGTGGGGGACGCCGGCGAGATTGCCAGAAAGCAGCCCTGCAATGACAGGTACGCAACAATTATTTGACCTGCTGTTATCCGGAGAGCGGAGATCGGTGTCCGGATGTCGGCCGAAACCGGAGCATTCCGGCGCCCGCCCGGGACGGGGCGGGCGCCGGCGGTCCGGACGGGGCCGGGCCTACTGGACGCCGGGGATGCGGCGGGCCTTGAACGCGGCCCGCACGGCGTCCGCGGCGCTCTGGCCGTACATGCTCCGGGCGGTGTCGATCGTGGCCAGCGCCGCCTCCCGGAAGCCGGTGTCCGGCGCGAAGCGGAACTGGGCGTTCACGATGATGCGGTCGGCGGTCCTGGCGCCGAGGGCGCCGCGGACGTCGAAGAGGGCGCGGGACCAGATCTCGCCGTCGGCGTGCACCTCGCCCACCCGGTCCTCGTAGACCTTCGTCCCGTCGATGCGGCGCAGGCAGTGCGGGGCGGCGCTGTACGGGGCCGAGTCCCAGTCGGCGACGCACGCCCGGTCCGCCCCGCGGGGCCAGCCGTACGCGGCGGCGGCGTGGTCGCCGACCTCCACCGCCAGGTAGTCGCCGAAGGCCTCGCCGATCGCCCCGGCCTCCGGGGAGCTGCCGAAGCCGGGGACCTGCGCGTTGTGCACGGCGTGCCCGTACTCGTGGACGATGACCTCGGCGTCCTCGGCATCGTCGACACCGCCCTTGCCGAAGCGGATCTCGGCCTTCTTGTCGGTGAAGAAGGAGTTGTCGGCGCCCCACTGGTTGATGCGGACCGGCTGGACGCGGTCGTTGGCGCCGGGCAGCTCGCTGCCGAAGCCGAGGCCCTGGAGGTACTCCTGCGCCTCGTTGACCCAGAAGTAGGCCATGACCTGTTCGAACTGCTCGTCGGAGCGGTCGTAGCGCGCGGCGTCCGCGACCGACGCGGGCGCCCCGGTCTCCGACCGGACGGACGCCCATCTGCCCGAAAGGCCGCCGCTGCCGTCGAGGTTGCGCAGCGCCGCGGTGGCGTAGGCCGAGGCGGGTATCGCGGCGGCGGAGTCCTTGGCGTCGGTGAGCGTCTGGTCGCCGGACGACTGTACGGGGTTGACCATGAAGACACGGCCCTGCGGAAGGCCGCCGCCCGCCGGCCGGGGTGCGGTGGCCGAGGCGGGGACGGCGAGGCCGAGCAGTGCCACGGCGGCGGTGGCCGTCGCGATCAGTCCGCGGGGTGTGCGGGGCATGGACATCCTCCTGTGATGGACGCGGAGTACGGGAGAAAACGCGGTCGCGTGGTGCGGACGCGATCCTTGCCCACCCGCGGCGCCTTTGACCAGGCCTCAGGAGGGCCCGGCCCCGTTCCGCTCCGGCACCGCGGGCCCCCGGGTCCGGGCGGCCGAGGACCGCCGGCGACCGGGGCCGGCCGGCCTCGCGGGACCCTGACCTGCGCCGGTTCACCGGAAATTCCCCCGGTGTGCGGGCCTCGGACCGGGAATGACGATGGGCTTCGCCGCCCGGGCGTGCTTTGCTGGAGGCATGATCGATGAATTTCCGGCCCTTGACCCGTCCGCTGTCGACGAAGCCGTCCGCAAGGCCGCGGCGGTCGAGATCATGCCCCGGTTCCGGCAGCTCGCCGAGCACGAGGTGGACCAGAAGAGCGGTCCGCACGACCTCGTGACCGTCGCCGACCGCATGGCGGAGGAGCACCTCACCGCCTCCCTGACCCGGCTGCTGCCCGGCTCCGCCGTGGTCGGCGAGGAATCCGTGCACGCCGACCCGAACGTCTACGGAGCGCTGCGCGCCGACGCCCCCGTGTGGATCGTCGACCCGGTCGACGGCACCCGGCAGTTCGTCAACGGCGAACCCGACTTCTGCACCCTGGTGGCGCTCGCCCTGCGCGGCGAGATCCTCGCCTCCTGGACCTTCGCCCCGGCCCTGGAGGAGATGTCCACCGCCGTGCGCGGGCAGGGCGCGTACGTCAACGGCCGCCGGATCCACAGCGGTTCGCCCGAGCCCGGCGCGGAGCTGCGCGTGGCGACGGCCCACCCGCTGTACACGTCGGAGGAGGACCGGCGCAGCCTCGCACGGCTCGACGTGCCCGGCGTCGCCGCCCGGCCGTGCGGTTCGGCGGGCCTGGAGTACCTGAAGGTGGCGCGCGGGGAGATGGACGCGCTGGCCTTCACCTGGCCCTCCGCCTGGGACCACGCGGCCGGCCTGCTGCTCGTCGCCGAGGCGGGCGGCGCGCAGAGCACCGTCGAGGGCGTCCCCTTCCGGGTGGACCGGGACAACGCCCTCCCGTTCGCCGTGGGCCGCGACGAGGCCACCGCGATCCGCGTCCGCGATCTGCTCCGGGGCGCGTGACCGCCGCGACGGGCGGGTGTGGACGGGCGGACTAGGGTGGAGGCAGTGGCCGCCGCCGGACGAAGGAGCTGTTGTCAGTGCCGTCGATTCTCGACGCAGTCGTGGTGGGTGCGGGGCCCAACGGCCTGACGGCCGCGGTCGAACTGGCCCGCAGGGGGCACTCGGTGGCCGTTTTCGAGGGCGCCGGCGCGATCGGCGGCGGCGCCCGCACCGAGGAGCTGACCCTCCCCGGTTTCCGCCACGACCCCTGCTCCGCGGTGCACCCGCTCGGCGTCGGCTCACCGGTGTTCAAGACGATGCCGCTGAAGCGGTACGGGCTGGAGTGGCTGCACGCCCCGCTGCCCATGGCCCACCCCTTCGACGACGGCACGGCCGCCGTGCTCTCCCGTTCCGTGGCGGAGACGGCGGCCTCCCTCGGGCCCCGCGACGCGGGCGCGTACCGGCGGCTGGTGGAGCCGTTCCTCGGCAAATGGGACACCCTCGCCCGGGACTTCATGTCCCTGCCCAACACCGCCCTGCCCCGGGACCCCCTCACCCTGGCCCGCTTCGGCCTCACCGGACTGCCGCCCTCCACCTGGCTGCTGCGCCGCTTCCGCGACGACCGCGCCCGCGCCCTGTTCGCCGGGCTCGTCGCGCACGTCATCGCCCCGCTGAACGGGATCGCCACCGGCGCCGTCGGACTGGTCTTCGCCCTCGCCGCGCACGCCGGCGGCTGGCCGATGCCGCGCGGCGGCTCGCAGTCCGTCTCCGACGCCCTCGCCGGCTACCTGGCCGACCTCGGCGGCACCGTCCACACCGGCTTCGAGGTCAAGCGGCTCGACGACCTGCCCCCGGCCCGCGCGTACGTGTTCGACACCTCCCCGACCGCGCTGGCCCGGATCGCCCGCCTCGGCCGCGCGTACGACGGCTACCGGTACGGTGCCGCCGTCTTCAAGCTGGACTACGCCCTGGACGGACCCGTCCCCTGGACCGCCGAGGCACCCCGCCGGGCCGGCACCGTCCAGATCGGCCCGGGCAGCCGCGACATCGACGCCGCCCTCCAACTGGCCTCCGGCGGCCGGGCCCCGCGCAACCCCTTCCTCATCACCGCCCAGCCCAGCCTGGTCGACCCCGGGCGGGCACCCGAGGGGAAGCACGTCTTCTGGGCGTACGGCCATGTCCCCGCGGGCTGGGACGGCGACCTCACCGAAGCCGTCGAACGGCAGCTGGAGCGCTTCGCCCCCGGCTTCCGCGACCTGGTCCTGGCCCGCGCCACGGCCGGCCCGCCGCAGCTCGCGGCCCGCAACCCCAACTACGTCGGCGGGGACATCGCCTGCGGCGCAGCCTCGGGCCTCCAGCTGCTGCTCCGCCCCAGACTCACCCTGTCCCCGTACACCACCGCCCACCCCGCGGTGTTCCTCTGCTCCTCGGCGACCCCGCCGGGTCCGGGCGTCCACGGCATGTCCGGCCACAACGCCGCCAAGGCGGTCTGGCGGCACCTGCGAAAGGCGAACTGATGGTCCGCATCACCCTCGTCCAGGGCGACATCACGGCCGAGAAGGCCGACGCGATCGTCAACGCCGCCAACTCCTCCCTGCTCGGCGGCGGGGGAGTGGACGGCGCCATCCACCGGCGCGGCGGCCCCGAGATCCTCGCCACCTGCGAGGACCTGCGCCGCTCCCACTACGGCAAGGGCCTCGCGACCGGCCAGGCGGTCGCCACCACGGCCGGCCGGCTGGCCGCCGGGCACGTCATCCACACCGTCGGCCCGGTCTGGTCGCGCGAGGAGGACCGCTCGCACCTGCTCGCGTCCTGCTACCGCGAATCCCTGCGCGTCGCCGACGGGCTGGGGGCGCGTACGGTCGCCTTCCCGGCGATCTCCACCGGCATCTACGGCTGGCCGATGGACGACGGCGCCCGCATCGCGATCGAGACCGTCCGGTCCGCCCGCACCTCGGTGGAGGAGGTCCGCTTCGTCCTCTTCGACGCCGCCGCCCACACCGCCTTCGAAGCCGCCCTGGGCCACACGGCCTAAGGGGTGCGCGCCCCGCCCCCCGGGGTGGGGCGCGGATAGGTGCGGGACTGCTTGACGCTGCCGTACGCGAAGCTGGACTCGATCGACGCGATGCCGGGGATGGCGTGGATGCGGTGGCGCACCAGGGACTCGTACGCCTCCAGGTCCTCGATGACCACCCGGAGCAGGTAGTCGCTGCTGCCCGCCATCAGGTAGCAGTCCTGGATGTGCTCGATGACCGCGACGTGCTCCTCGAAGAGCGCGACCGCCTCCGCCGTGTGCCGTTCGAGGCGGATGCGTACGAAGACGGTGATCGGGAGCCCGAAGGACACCTGGTCCACCACGGCCGTGTAGCCGCGGATCAGCCCAGCCTCCTCCAGCCGGCGGACCCGGCGCAGGCAGGGGGAGGGGGAGAGGCGGACGCGGTCCGCCAGGTCCTGGTTGGAGAGCCGGCCGTCGGCCTGCAACTCCCGGATGATCTGCAGATCGACCGCGTCCACGACTGCTCCCGAGGGCTTTCCCGGGGGTTCCGGGGGGCTTCTCCGCCGTTTCTTGGCAGATCCTGCCCCAAACGTATGTCCGAGCGACAGAACTGGCAATCGGCTGCCCCGGCAAAAGCCCTAACGTTGCCCGCGAACGGGCCGGACCGGCCCGCTCTCACAGGCTGGAGCAGATCCCTTGGTCGCGACCAACACCACCGGCGCGGCCGCGCCTCACGACACGGCGGTCCCGCCGGCCGGAAACCCCGGCCGGCGCGGACCGTCACCGCAGGCCCGCGGCATGGCCGCGCTGCTGGTGACCGTGGCGATCTGGGCGGCCTTCGCCCTCAGCGCCCGAGGCCTCAGCGCCTCCACCCTCCTGCCCGCCGACGCGGCCCTGCTGCGCTTCGGCGTCCCGCTCCTCGTCCTGCTGCCGGCCCTGTGGCGGCGCAGGCGCCGCATCGCCGCCGTGAAGCCGGGCGCCGCGATCAAGATCGTCTGCGGGGCGGGGGTGCCGTTCTTCCTCGCCGCCATGCACGGCGGGTCCCTGACCTCGGCGGCCTTCGTCGGCTCGATCGTCCCCGGCATGGTCCCGCTCTTCGTCGCCGCGCTGATGGCCGCCCGCGGCCACGGACTGCCCAGGGGCACTCAGGTCGCCGGGCTCGCACTGATCGCGGCCGGAGTGGCCGCCCTCGTCTGGCGGTACGTCGTCCCCGTCGACACCGATGTCCTGGAAGGCGCCGGCACCCTCCTGGTGGCCAGCGGGCTGTGGGCCCTGTACACGGTCGGGCTGCGGGACGTGGACCTCGACCCCGTCGGGTCGATCGGGCTGCTGTGCCTGCCCTCCTTCGCCGTGATCGGGCTGCTGGTCCTGACCGGGGCGCTCCCGACGGGCCTCGCGCACGCGACGGGCGGCGACATCGCCACGTTCCTCGTGGTGCAGGGGCTCGGGGTCGGGCTGTGCGCCGGCCTGCTCTACGCCTACGCCATCCGCAGTCTCGGCGCCGAGCGCAGCTCCGTCGTCGGCAGCCTCAGCCCCGTGGCCGTCGTCCTCCTCGCCATCCCCGTCCTCGGCGAGTCCCCGGCCCCCGCCGTGCTGATCGGCGTACCGCTGATCACCGCCGGTGTCGTGCTCGCCAACCGCCGCCGCACCCCCGTCCGTCCCGCCCCCCGCCCCGAGGTCCCCGCAGATGCTTGAGCTCCTTCCCCCGCCGCCCACCGACCCGCTGTGGGACCTGACGTACGAGTTCGGCTCCGACGAGCGGGCCGAGCGGCTCAACCTGGTCCTCGGCGTCTACCGCGACCACACCGGCCGCACCCCGGTGATGGCCGCCGTCCGCGAGGCCGAGATACGCCTCGCCGAGCGCTCCGAGTCCAAGGAGTACCGCGGGCTCTCCGGCAACGCCGCCTTCAACCGGGCCCTGCTGGACCTGGTGCTCGGCCCGCAGGGGCCCTCCGACCGGGCGGCGGCCGTACAGACCGTCGCCGGCTCCGGGGCGCTGCGGCTGCTGGCCGACCTGATCTGCCGGACCCGCCCGGGCACCACGGTGTGGATCAGCGACCCCGCCTACGTCAACCACCGCCCCATCCTGGAGGCCGCCGGACTGGAGGTCCGCACCTTCGGCTGGTGCGACGCCGAGGGCGGGTTCGACGCCGCCGGAGTCCTGCGCGACCTGGCCGGAGCGCGGCGCGACGACGTCGTCCTGCTCCAGGGGTGCTGCCACAACCCCACCGGCGCGGACCCGGCGCCCGAGGACTGGGCGGCGCTCGCGGAGCTGGCCGTCCGGAACGGCTGGGTCCCCTTCGTCGACCTCGCCTACCACGGGCTCGGCGACGGGCTGGAGGCCGACCTGGCGGCCACCCGCCTGCTGGCCGAGCGGGTCCCGGAGATGCTCGTCGCCGTGAGCTGCTCCAAGAACTTCGGCCTCTACAGCGACCGCACCGGCTGCGCCATCGTCCTCGGCGCGTCGGCGCGGGCGGTGCGGCACGCCGAGACGGCCCTGCAGAACGCCGCCCGGACCCTGTACTCGATGCCGCCCGAGCACGGCGCCGCCGTCGTCACCACGGTCCTGGAGGACGCGGGGCTGCGGGACCTCTGGCGCGCGGAGCTGGACGCGATGCGGGGCCGCATCGAGGCCAACCGGACGGACCTGGCGGCACGCCTGACCGCCATGGGGTGGCAGGCGCAGGCCCGCTCGCTCGCGCGGCAGCGCGGGATGTTCTCGATGCTGCCGCTGACGGCGCAGGAGATGCTCAGACTGCGCCGCGAGTACGCGATCTACGGGACCACCGCCGGGCGGATCAACATCGCGGGCATCGGGGCCGACCGGATCCCCTGCCTCGCGCGGGGCATCGCGGGAGTACTGGCGGGCCGCTGACCGCAGAGGCGGCGGGGGCGCCGGGGGCACGCGGAGCGCGGGAGCGCGGAGGTGAGGGAACGCGGGTCCCCGCTCCGCGGGCTCCCCGGACGTGACAGTCCCCGGCTGTCCCGTCGGTGCCATGAGCCATCCGCCGTCGCCGATGGCTCCCGTGGTCCGCGAGAACGGCCGGGGGCCTGGCCAGAGCCTGGACAAGGGTCACGCGGGCCTGGGGACGTCTCCCGAGGGAAGTGCGGCTCTTTCCGGTATTCCGGTGTATCACCGATTTTCCTCCGTGCCATCCCATAGTCAAGGGAAATCGGCAGCCGAAATCCCGGAGCCAATGGCCGGATAGAACTGGCCTTGAGCAGGGCCGAGTTGGGGTGTGG
Organism: Streptomyces sp. NPDC037421; assembly: GCF_055602105.1. Lineage (NCBI taxonomy): Bacteria > Bacillati > Actinomycetota > Actinomycetes > Kitasatosporales > Streptomycetaceae > Streptomyces > Streptomyces sp. NPDC037421. The sequence continues at coordinate 118,295 of NZ_JBVJWV010000015.1, read as the reverse complement.
CATCATGGCCGCATTGTCCGACCGCTGGGTTCGCCGGAGGACTGAGGGATGAAGTTACCTGGCTCCGCGTTACCGGCGTCGGAGGACAGGCGGCTCAGGCGCCGTCTCAAGAAGGTCCGCCACACCTGCGAGGGTCTGCTCGCCGACTGGGGCATGGAGCACGGTTGCGGCATCGACGAACTCCACGCATATCTCAGCGAGCAGCGCGGGCGGCCCATCCATTTGATTCCGACGGCCTTCCCCGAACGGCATCTCTTCGGCATATGGCTGAAAACCGATGACTTCGACATCATCGCCTTCGAGAAGGCCGCTTCGGCGTCGCACAAGGAACACATCATCGCCCACGAGCTCGCCCACATCGCCTTCGACCACAACGGATCCGTACAGCTGGACCAGCTCGGCGGCACGGCGGACGGGGACGGGCCCGGGAGCCCTGCGCCCACCGCCGGCGGCGGGCCCGGCGGGCTGTTCTCGGACGTCGACCCCGAGGCGGTCCGCGGCGTCCTGATGCGCTCCCGCTACAGCGACGACGAGGAGCAGGAGGCCGAAACCATGGCCTCGCTGATCCTGGCCCGCGCCACCAAGCGCTGGACCGAGCGGGCCTGGGGCGTACCGGACGAGGCCGCCGAGATCGTGGCCCGCATCGAGAGCGGGCTCGGCCGGCCCGACCAGGGGCCCGCGTGATCTACACCGTCCTCGCGTGGGTCTGCGCCTTCGTGGGCCTCGCGGCCTTCGCCTACCGCCTCCCGGACCTGCTGCGCCGCAGGAACGACATCGCCCTGTGGGCGCTGTGCACCTACTTCCTGTGCTCCGGGATCAGCTTCCTGGTCGACCTGGACCAGCTGCGGCTGCACATCTCCGCCTTCTTCGGCCTGCCGAACATCACCTCGCTGATCACCCAGGTCGCCGTGGTCGTGCTGACCGCCGCCCAGCAGGTCGTCCTCGTGTACTGGTCCTCGCCGCCCGGCGAGGCCCGGCGCATGGCGCGCCACCGCGTCCTGTTCTTCGCCGGGGCCCTCGCCGTCCTGGTCGTCGCGTCCTTCGCCGTCGGCCCCGTGGCGCACTCGGAGACGGCCACCTCCACGATCCTGCTCAGCATCCAGCACGGCAGCTACGCCCTCTACATGTCCTTCTACCTGCTGATCTGCGCCGTGGGCCAGTTCGAGACGGTCCGGCTGTCGCTGCGCTTCACGACGATGGCCAACCGGCAGTGGCTCAAGGTCGGCATGCGTACCGTCACCGTCGGCGCCAGCATGATCCTCGTCTACTGCGTCACCCGGAGCATCCAGATCGCCGGGACCCGCCTGGACTACGACGCGGCCGCGCTCGACCCGATCCAGTGGACCTGCGGAAGCGTCGGCGCCCTCCTCCAGATCGTCGGCTGGACCATCCCCTCCTGGGGCATCCGCATCACCCGCGCACGCGGCTGGGCCCGCAGCTACCGCTCCTACCGCCGGCTGCGGCCCCTGTGGTGGGCGCTGTACGAGGCGTCCCCGGACATCGCCCTGGACCCGCCGCGCTCCTGGCTGCGCGACCTGGTGCCGCCCCGGGACCCGCACTACCGCCTCTACCGGCGCGTCATCGAGATACGCGACGGCCAGCTGATCCTGCGCACCTCCCTCTCCCTGGACGACTTCGTCCGGGTGGCCCGCTCCCTGGACCTCCCGGAAGACCCCACCTCGCCCCTGGGCGAGGCGCTCCAGGTACGCGCCGTACTCAGCCGCCCGGCGCAGGAGCGGGCGGACCGCGCCGAGCGGGCCGAAGCCTCCGACATCCCCGCGCGGCCCCCCTACCAGGACTTCCGCGACGAGGTGGACTGGCTCAGCAAGGTGGCCTCCTCCTTCGACGACCTCGGCCGGCTCCGCGCCGACGCGGTCGGCGCCGGCCTGCTGTCATGACGGCGGCGGCCGCCCCGCCCGGGGGAGCCGAGGAGCACGACGCGGCGCTCCGGCTGGCCGTGCGCACCATCGGCCGCCTGGTGGCCCTGGACGCCGAGCGCGGCGCGACCGCCGCCGTGCCCGCCGTACGGGAGGCCGTGCGGCGGATCCCGGAACTGGCGGCCGACCCCCTGGCCCTGCGCGCGTACGGCCCGGACCGGCTCGCGGCCCTCGCCGAGCTGAGCGAGGTCATCGGCTGGATCCTCTTCGACGCGGGCCGCTACCGCGGCGCCCGCCGGATGAACGCGCGGGCGCTGGCCCTGGCGGAGCTCTGCGGCGACCGCTGGACGGCGCGGCTGGTCCTGCTGAACCACAGCATGCTCACCACCCACACCGGGCGGCCGCGCGCCGCCCTGGCGGCGGCCGCCCGGGTGAGCGGGCCCCGGCCGCTCCCCGCCCGCATCGCCGGCCTCGTACTGATCCGGCAGGCCCACGCGACGGCCCTGCTCGGCGCCCGATCGGAGCCGCTGGAGCTGGTCTCCCGGGCCCGCAGCCGCTTCCTCGACGGGGTCTCCCGCCGGGACCCCCACTGGGCCTGGTGGATCGACGAGGCCGAACTGCTGGGCCACGAGGGCTGGGTCCAGGCCAGGCTGCGCCGCTGGGACCGGGCCATCCCGCTGCTGCACCGGGCGGCCACCGCCCCGGGCCCCTCCTACCGGCACCTGTTCACCGCGGAGCTGCTCTCGGCCCTGGCCGGGGCCGGGGCCTGGCGCGAGGCGGAGGAGCTGATCGCACGGGTCGCTCCGGGTGCCGCCGCCATCGGCTCGGTACGCACCACCGAGACCCTCCGCAGGACGGCGGCGGCCCTCCGCCGGGACGCGGCCGCCCCGGCCCCGCTGCGGGACGCGGCGGCCTACCTGCGGGAATCACTGCCCGCCTAGACCTCCCGGGCCGGCACCCGGTCCGCCTCCGGGCGGCCCGGCGCACCTGCCGGTCCGCGGACCACGTACGACACACGGACTGATTGGACGACTGCATGCGCAGCATAAGGATCTCCACGCCCGCCGCCGGCCTGCTGGCGGCGGCCGCGCTCCTGCTCGCCTTCGGCGGACCGGCGCCGCAGGCCTCCCTCGGGTCCGGCACCGTCTCGGCGGCGTCGGCCGGGGCGGACACCGCCGAGACGGGCAGCGCGTACATCTCGACGCACCTCTACTTCGGCACCGGCCGGCACGACGGGCACCCGCCGATCACCGAGGAGGAATTCAACAAGTTCATCGCCGACGTGGTCACGCCGCGCTTTCCCTCCGGGCTGACCCTCCAGGAGGGCCGCGGCCAGTGGCGTGACCAGGAGGGCGACATCAACCGGGAGAGATCGTACGAGCTGACGGTCATGTACCCGGTGCGCGAGGCCCGCGCCCGGAACGCGGACATCGAGTACATCCGCCGCCTCTACTGCACCATGTGGGAGCTGGAGTCGGTCGGCCGGGCCGACGTCCGCGCCCAAGTCGATTTCTGACGGACGCCGTCCAAGGGTCCGCCAGGCACCGCCTCCTGCTCCGCCGGGGCCCGGGTCCGCGCATTCCGGACCGGGGCCCCGTTCCGCTTCCACGGGTTCCGGACGCGGCCCCCGCCCGGCCCCCGCCCGGGAACGCGCGGAGCGCCCCGGGCCGGGGGCTCGGATAGGGTGAATCGGTACGAATCAGGCCCCCTCGGGGTGAGGTCGGTGCATTGGACACTTACCAGTCGACGAGCAAGGTGCCCGATCCGCCGGCGGCGGCGGTCGGGTACGCGGGCGTCCTGCGCGAACTGCTCCCGATCGCCCTGTGGCGGGAGGACGCGGACGGCCGGGTCGTGGAGTGGTCGCTGGCCGCCCAGGACCTGCTGGGCCACCGCCCCGAGGACATCCTCGGCCGCCCCGGCACCGCCGTGCTCGTCCCGGAGGCCAACCGCGAGCTCGCCGACGACCTGACCCGCCGGGTCCAGGCCGGCGAGACCGTCGTCGGCACCCTGCCCGTGCGCCACCGCGACGGACACCGGGTGGCCATGGAGATGTGGATCGTGCCCGCCGCCGACCCCCAGGGCCGTACCGGCGCCATGCTCATCGCCGTCGAGACCTCCGAGGTCCTGCGCATGCGGGACTCCCTCGCAGCCCTCCAGAGCCTCTTCACCCAGTCCCCGATCGGCCTCGCCACCCTCGGCCCCGACCTGCGCTTCCTGCGCGTCAACGACGCCCTCGCCCGGATGAACGGCGTCTCCGCCGCCGAGCACCTCGGCCGGCGCCTCACCGAGGTCGTCCCCGGAGTCAACGCCGCCGCCCTGGAGGCCACGATGCGCCAGGTGCTCGAACAGGGCACCGCCGTCGTCGACGTCCGCCGCACCGGCCGCACCCCCGCCGACCCCGACCACGACCGCACCTGGTCCTGCTCCTACGCCCCGCTGCTCGACGGCAGCGGCCGCCGCCTCGGCCTGATCGCCTCCCTCATCGACATCACCGAGGGCCAGCGGGCCCTGCTGGACGCCGAACGGGCCCGGTCCCGCTTCGCCCTGCTCGCCGAGGCGGGCACCCGCATCGGGACCACCCTCGACCTGCGCCAGACCGCCCGGGAGATCACCGACCTGCTGGTCCCGCAGCTCGCGGACTCGGCCGACGTACAGCTCCTCGAAGCCGTCCTGGACCCCGACGAGAGCGCCGTCGCCGCCGCCTCCACCCACGGGGTGCTGCGCAGGCTCGCCGCCACCTTCCCCGACCCCGCCGCCCCCACCGCCCGCCTCGCACCGGGCCAGACCTTCCAGATCCCCGCCGGGACCGTCTACGAGCGCGTCATCGCCGAGGGCGTGCCCATGAACCTGTACGTCTCCGACATCCCCGCGCTGATCACCGACCCCCGCGCGGACGCCCTGCGCGACTACCTGGCCACCCTCGGATCGGCCCGCATGGTGCCCCTGGTCGCCCGGGGCAAGGTCCTCGGGGCCGTCGCCGTGACCCGGCTGCGCTCCCGCGAGCCCTTCGACGCGCAGGACTGCGTACTCGTCGACGAACTCGTCGCCCGGGCCGCCCTCAACATCGACAACGCCCGCATGTACACCAGCCAGCGCCAGGCCGCCCTCACCCTCCAGCGCAGCCTCACCAACAGCGCCCTCCCCGAGGTCCCCGGCCTGGAACTCACCGGCCGCTACCTGCCCGCCAGCGAGCACGACGTCGGCGGCGACTGGTTCGACGTCATCCAGCTGCCCCGCGGCCGCACCGGCCTCGTCATCGGCGACGTCATGGGCCACGGCATCCACGCGGCCGCCGTCATGGGCCAGCTGCGCACGGCCGTGCGCACCCTCGCCCGCCACGACGTGCCGCCGGCGCAGATGCTCCGCTCCCTGGACGCCGTCGTGGCCGACCTGGGCGAGGACGAGATGGCGACCTGCGTCTACGCCGTCCACGACCCGGCGGCCGGAGGCTGCGTCATCGCCCGCGCCGGGCACCCGCCGCCCGCCGTGGTCACCCCCGACGGACGGGTCGCCTTCCTCCAGGGGCCGCCCGGCACCCCGCTGGGCACCGGCGGCCACGACTTCCGCACCGAGGAGGTCCCGCTGCCGCCCGGAACCCTGCTCGCCCTGTACACCGACGGGCTGATCGAGTGCCGCCACCGGGACCTCGACGAGGGCATGGACCGCCTCGCGCGGACCCTCCGCCAGGCCGGCCGGCCGCTGGAGGAACTGTGTGACGGCATCCTGGCCCGGCTGCTGCCCGACGCCCCGCAGGACGACGTGGCCGTACTGCTGGCCCGCACCGCCCGCACCGGGTGAGGGCGTGCCGGGCGGCCCTCACCAGGCCAGGTCCTCCAGGGCGTCCAGGTCCATCTCCAGCGGCACCGGGGCCTCGCCGCCCGACGGCGACAGCTCCGCCCAGATGACCTTGCCGCGCTCCGTGTAGCGGGTGCCCCACCGCTCGGCGTACTGGGCCACCAGGAACAGGCCCCGGCCCCCTTCGTCCGTCGTCGCCGCGTACCGCAGGTGCGGGGAGGTGCTGCTGCCGTCGGCGACCTCGCAGATCAGCGCCCGGTCGCGCAGCAGACGGACGCGGATCGGCTCGTTCCCGTACCGGATGGCGTTGGTGATCAGCTCGCTGAGGATCAGCTCGGCCGTGAAGGAAGCTTCCTCCAGCCCCCAGTCCCGCAGCTGCGCGGCGGCCTCCCGCCGCACCCGCGACACGGCCGCCGGATCGTCGGGCACGTCCCACTCCGCGATCCGGCCCGGCTCCAGCCGCCGGGTGTCCGCCACCAGCAGCGCGATGTCGTCGCTCGGCGCCGGGAACAGCAGCGCCGCCAGCACGTCCGCGCAGGCCTGCTCGGGGCTGCGGCCCGGCCGCGACAGGGTCTCGCTCAGCAGCTCGAGCCCGCTGTCGAAGTCCCGGTCGCGGTCCTCCAGCAGCCCGTCCGTGAACAGCACCAGCCGGCTCCCCTCGGGCAGCACCAGCCGAGCCGTCTCGAAGGGCATCCCGCCCACCCCGAGCGGCAGCCCGGCGGGCAGCTCGGGGAACTCCACCCGCCCGTCCCGGTGCACCAGGGCGGGCCCGGGATGTCCGGCGCTGGCCATCGTGCACTGCCCGGACACCGGATCGTAGACGGCGTACAGGCAGGTGGCGCCGGTGATCCCGGCCGGCGGCTCCTCCACGCCCCCGGCCAGGCCCGTACCCTCGGCTCCGCCCTCGCCGGGCTCCCCGTCCTCCAGCTGGTCGATCCGGCCGGTCAGCTCGTCCAGGTGGCCGAGCAGCTCGTCGGGCGGCATGTCCAGGGTCGAGAAGTTGTGCACCGCGGTCCGCAGCCGGCCCATCGTCGCCGCCGCGTGCACCCCGTGCCCCACCACGTCGCCCACCACCAGCGCCACCCGGGCCCCCGGCAGAGGGATCACGTCGAACCAGTCCCCGCCCACCCCCGCCTTCGCGGGCAGGTAGCGGAACGCCGTGTCCACCGCGCTCAGCTCCGGCAGCACCCGGGGCAGCAGGCTGCGCTGGAGGGCCACGGCGGTGGCGTGCTCGCGGGTGAAGCGGCGGGCGTTGTCGACGGACACCGCCGCCCGCGTCCCCAGCTCCTCCGCGAAGGACAGGTCCTCCTCGTCGAAGGCCTCCGGGGTGTCCGCCGCCCGCCAGAAATTGGCCATGCCCAGGACCACGCCCCGGGCCTGGAGCGGTACGGAGATCAGCGAGTGGAGCCCGTAGTCCAGGGCCTGCTTCGTCCCGGGCTCGTCCTGCGCCCGCCAGCCCATCGCCGCGTGCAGGTCGGCGGCCAGCACCGCGTGCCCGGCGGCCAGGGCCGCCGCCATCGGAGCCGTCGGCACCTCGAAGCGGATGACGTCCCCGACCGGCTGGAGCGGCTGGTCGGTGCGCGTCCCGCTCATCGCCGCCCGGCGCATCCGGGTGTGCGCCCCCGCCGCGGGCGAGGGCTCGTCCCCGCGCAGCACCGGCTCCAGCAGCTCGACGGTGACGAAGTCCGCGAAGCGCGGCACGGCCACCTCCGACAGCTCCTCCGCCGTCCGCACCACGTCCAGGGTGGTGCCGATCCGCACGCCCGCCTCGTAGAGCATCTGGAGCCGCTCCCGGGCCACCTCGGCGCGCCCGGACAGCGCCGCGAGCTCGGTGGTGTCGCGCAGGGTGGTGACACTGCCCGACGGCCGCCCGGCGAACGGCTCGGTGGGCCGTACGTTGACGGCGAGGAGCCGGTCGCCCGCCAGGTGGACCTCGTCCGTGGCGACCCGACCCGACAGCAGCAGCTCGGTGGTGCGCGGGTCCAGGCCGAGGTCGCCGACGTACCGCTGCTCGGCGTCGGGCGGCAGGTCCAGCAGCCGCCGGGCCTCGTCGTTGGCGAGCAGCAGCCGGTGGTCGGCGCCGACGATCAGCACTCCCTCGCGCACGGCGTGCAGCACCGCCTCGTGGTGCTCGTTCATCCGGGCCATCTCCACGGCGCCCAGGCCCCGGGTCTGGCGCCGCAGCCGGCGGCTGACCAGGGCGGCGCCGCCGGTGCCCAGCAGCAGGGCGCCCGCCGCCGCGCCGAGCAGCAGCGGCAGCTGGCCCTCCACGGCCTGGCCGACGTTCTCCACCTCGATGCCGGTGGCGACCAGCCCCACGACGGTGCCCCGCGCGTCCCTCACCGGGACCACGGCGCGGACGGCGTCACTGGGATCGCCCTTGAACACCTCCGTGAAGGAGTCCCCGGCCGCCGCGCGGGCGAGGTCCCCGGTGGCGCGCTGCCCGATCAGCTCGGGTCTGGAGTCGGTGTAGCGGATCCCGTCGGTGGTCATGACGGCGACGAAGTCCACCCCCGAGGCGCGGCGGGCGCCCTCGGCCAGCGGCTGGAGCTCGGCCGTCGGGTCGGCGGACTTCAGGGCCGCGGGCAGGCCGGGGGCGTGGGCGAAGGCCTCGGCGGCGGCCAGCGAGCGGTCCCGGGCGTTGCGCTCGATGTCGTAGCGGCCCTGGAACACCAGGGCCAGCGCGGCCGTTGTGATCAGCACCAGCACGATGACGGCGGTGACGGAGAAGACCTGGCCGGCGATGCTGTTCCGGGCCAGCCACAGGCGCGCGGGCAGGCTCGGGGGCCGCGTCTCCCTGTGCCGACCCGAACGTCCGGTCATGAGCCATTTCTAGCACTGTCGCCGCCCGCGGGAGCGCTGGCCGCGGCCGCCCGGTACGCGCGCGGGCTCAGGCCGAAGGCGGCCCCGAAGTGCTGGCGGAAGGTGACCTCGCTGGCGAACCCGGCGCGCCGGGCCACCTCCGGCACCGGATGGTCGGTGCGCTCCAGGAGTTTGCGGGCCTCGTCCAGGCGCCGGCTCAGCAGCCATCTGTGCGGCGTGGTGCCGGTGGCCGCGGTGAAGTGCCGGGCGAAGGAACGCGGGGACATGCCCGCCCAGCGGGCCAGGGTGGCCACGTCCAGCGGCTCGTGCAGCCTGCGCAGCGCCTGCTGCCGTACGGCGGCCAGCGCCTCGGCGGTACGGTCCGCCGCCGGGGTGGGCCGGTCCAGGTACTGGGCGTGGTCCCCGGTGCGGAAGGGGCCGGTCACCATCGAACGGGCGATGGCGGCGGCGGCCTCCGCGCCGTGGGCCTCGCGGACCAGGTGCAGGCACAGGTCGATCCCGGAGGCCACCCCGGCGGAGGTCCACAGCCCGTCGTCCTCCACGAAGAGCGGGGCCTCCTCGACCAGCACCGCCGGGTAGCGGGCCGCCAGCTGAGGGGCCAGCCACCAGTGCGTCACCGCCCGGCGGCCGTCCAGCAGCCCGGCCTCGGCGAGTACGAACGCCCCGGCGCAGAGCGCGGCCACCGGCACCCCGCGGGCGTGCGCGGCGCGCAGCGCGGCGAGGACGGGCTCGGGCGTCGGGTCGGCGGGTTCGGCCAGTGCCGGTACGACGATCAGGTCGGCCTGCCCGAGCCAGTCGAGGCCCCGGTCGGGCATCAGGGTCAGCCCGCCGGGCAGGGCGATCGGCCCGTCGTCCAGGGCGCAGCGGCGCAGCTCGAAGGGGGGCACCCCGGCGCGGCTGCGGTCGGGGCCCCAGACCTCGGTGATGACGGCGAGGTCGAAGCCGCGGATCCCGGGCTGGGCGACGATGGCGACGCGCTGCATGGGGCCACTGTGCCAGAGCCGGAAGGGGGAGTGCTGCCAGTCTGGCAGGATCTCATCGGTTCGCGGCCCCGGGGCCCCTGGGGCGGGTGCGGCCGGGCGGACACGATGGAGCCATGACAGAGAACGCGATCGAGATCGCCGCCGACAGCGCCCTGCTCGTGATCGACGTCCAGAAGGGCTTCGACGACGCCTCCTTCTGGGGGAAGCGCAACAACCCGGCCGCCGAGGGGAACATCGCCGCCCTCATGGACGCCTGGCGGGAGACCGGCCGCCCGGTGGTGCTGGTCCGGCACGCCTCGCGGCCCGGCTCCGTGCTGGCCCCGGACCAGCCCGGCCACGCCTTCAAGGACTTCGTCGAGGACCGCCGCGGCCAGGAGGCCCTCCTGGTCACCAAGACCGTCAACTCGGCCTTCTACGGCACCCCGGACCTTTCCGAGTGGCTCACCGCGAGCGGCACCCGCCAGCTCGTCGTGGCCGGGATCCAGACCAACATGTGCGTCGAGACCACCGCCCGGATGGCGGGGAACCTCGGCCATGACGTGCTGGTGCCCCTGGACGCCACCCACACCTTCGACCTCGCCGGCCCGGGCGGCCTGTCCCTGACCGCCGACGAACTGGCCGCCGCCACCGCGGTCAACCTCCAGGGCGGCCGCTTCGCCCGCGTGGTGACCACGGCCGAGCTGCTCGACGCGGCTGTGGCGGCTCACACCCCGTAGTCCTGGAGGCGGACCGGCTCCGTGCGGGTGTTCTCGGGGGCGTTCGCGGCGAGCATGTCCAGGATCTCCTGGGTCGGGGCCGGCATGAAGAACCGCTCGGCGCCCTCACGGCCCAGGGCCTGGTGCTCGGCGACGTAGCCGCGCATGCGCTCCTCGTACGCGGCGAAGGCCGCGGCGTGGTCGCCGCCGCAGACGCCCAGCTCGCCCGCCAGGAGGTACGCGCCGATCAGGGCCTGCGAGGTGCCGCGGCCCGAGGTCGGCGCCGCGCAGGCGGCCGCGTCACCGAGCAGCACGACGCGGCCGGCGGCCCAGGTGTCCATCTCCACCTGGGCGTTGGCATCGAAGAAGAACTCCTCGGCCGCCTCCATCTCCTCCAGCAGGCGCGGCACCTCCCAGCCCTCGCCCGCGAACCGCTCGGCGACGATCCGCTTGTGCGCGGCCGGGTCGCGGCGGTCGTACTCCAGGCCCTCGGCGGCGAAGTGGAAGGCGGCCCGGGCCTCGGTGTTCGCACGGGCCGTGAAGATGTTGGCGGCCTTGCCCGGGACGGAGTACAGCCGGCCGGTGTTCTCCAGCCCCAGGTAGTTGTCCAGGTTGAAGACCGCCGTGTAGATGCCGAGGTGGCGCAGGTACCGCTCCTCGGGCCCGAAGGCCAGGGCCCGGGTCTTCGAGTGGAGGCCGTCCGCGCCGACGACCAGGTCGAAGCGGCGGGGCGCGCCGCGCTCGAAGGTGACGAGGACGCCGTCCTCGTCCTGCTCCAGGCTCGCGATCGAGTCGCCGAAGACGTACTCGGTGTCCTGGCGGGTGGCCTCGTACAGCAGCCGGGTCACATCGCCCTTGAGGGCCTCCAGGTCGCCCGCGAACACCGCCGCCGGGAGGGTGGCGTACCGCCTGCCCTCGGCGTCGACCATGGCCGCGTCGCCCATCTCGGTGTCCAGGGCGCGGACGGCGTCCAGCAGGCCCATGCGGTCGAGGACGTCCAGGGCCTCACCGCGGAAGTCGACCGCGTAGCCGCCGTCGCGCAGCCGCGGGGCCCGCTCGACGATGGTGGGGGCGAAGCCGTGGCGGTGCAGCCAGTAGGCGAGGGCGGGGCCCGCGACGCTGCCACCGGAGATCAGCACGCTCTTGTTCATTTCCGTTTCCTCTCTCGGGGTGATGTGTACAACGTACAGACGGAGATCCCTGGTGGGAACAGGGGAGTTGGGCAAAGCAACCTAGTGCACTAGGGTTGGGGTGTACTAGTGCACCAGGAGGGCGGGATGAAGGAAGAGGCGCCGTACGCGCGGATCGCGGCCGAGCTGAGGCGGCGGATCGAGAGCGGCGAGCTGCGGCCGGGGGACCGGGTGCCGTCGACGCGGGCGATCACCCAGCGGTGGGGGGTGGCCATGGCCACGGCGAGCAAGGTCCTCGCGGCGCTCGGGCAGGAGGGCCTGGTCCGTGCGGTGCCGGGGGTCGGCACGGTGGTCGCCGACCGGCCGGCCCCGAGCTCCGGGCGCCACCCGGCCGACGACTTGGAGTACCGCGCCCGGATCGTCCGTACGGGGGTCGAGATCGCGGACGCGGAGGGCCTGGCCGCCCTGACCATGCGGCGGCTCGGCGCGGAGCTGGGGGTCTCGGCGATGTCCCTGTACCGGCACGTGGGCAACAAGGAGCGGCTGGTGGTGCTGATGGCCGACGCGGTCTTCGGGGAGGAGGCCCTGCCGGAGCGGCCGCCGCCGCACTGGCGGGCCCGGCTGGAGCTGTCGGCGGCCGTGCAGTGGCGGCTGTACGGCAGGCACCCCTGGCTCGCCGGAGCCATGAACCTGAACCGCCCGCTGCTGGTCCCGAACGGCATCCGGCACATCGACTGGGCGCTCGCCGCGCTGGAGGGGCTGGGCCTGGACGACGACACCAGGATGCACGCCGCCGTGACCCTCTTCGGCTACGTCCGGGGACACGCGGTGGACCTGGAGCCGGAGTCCGAGGCGGCGCGCTCCAGCGGGGTGAGCGGGGAGGACTGGATGCGGGCCCAGGAGGCCCGGCTGGCCGCCCTGGTCGACGGCGGCGCCTTCCCGGCGTTCGCCGCCGCCCGTGGGCTGGCCGCCCTGTCCCCCGAGTCCCTCCTCCGCTTCGGCCTGACGGCCCTCCTGGACGGCCTCGCCGCCCGTGTAGCGGAGCCGGGCTGACGGGCCGCTGCGCGGGGCTGGTCCCCTGCCCGCCCTTCCTCCGTTCCCCGGGGCTGCGCCCCGGACCCCCAGCGCCTCAAACGCCGACGAGGCTGAATTCGCCGGCGTCTGAGGCGCGGGGGTCCCCCGGACTGAGGCTGGGGGAGGGCGAAGGGCGGGGAGGGGACGGGCCCGCGCCGCGGCGCCCCCGGGGCCGGGCCACGGCAGAGGCCCGCCGCCCCCTGCGGGGCAACGGGCCTCGGGGCCGGGGACCGGCCGGGGTCAGAGGACCTCGGCGGCGATGTTCTCCGCGACCCGCTCCAGCAGCGGCCCGGCGTTCGGGATGGACTTCGCCGGGTCCGGCTCCAGGTCCGTCAGCGGGTACGCCTTGCGGATGCCCGCCGCCTCCAGGGCCTCCTGCCCCAGCAGCAGCCGCCCGCAGACCGCCACCACCGGCTTGCCCGCCGCCCGCGCCGCCGCCGCGACACCGGCCGGGGCCTTGCCGTGCAGGGTCTGCTCGTCCAGGGAGCCCTCACCGGTGATGACCAGCGTGGCCCGCTCCAGCGCCGGGGCGAAGCCCAGCACCTCCAGCATCAGCTCGATGCCGGGCCGGAACGTCGCGCCGAGCAGCAGCGCCCCGTAGCCGATGCCGCCCGCGCCGCCCGCGCCCGGCAGCACCGCGCACTCGGCCGCCTTCGCGCCGATCGACTTCTCCAGCACCACCGCGAAGTGCGCGAGGGCCGCGTCGAGCGCCGCCACGTCCTTTGGCGACGCGCCCTTCTGCGGGCCGTACACCGCCGCGCAGCCCTTCGGGCCGGTCAGCGGGTTGTCCACGTCGCTGGCGAGGACGAACTCCACCTCCGCGAAGCGGGGGTCGACCCCGGACAGGTCCGCCGACGCCAGGGACGCCAGCGCGCCACCGCCCGGGCCGACCGGTTCGCCGTTCGCGTCCAGGAACACCGCGCCCAGCGCGGCCAGCATGCCCGCGCCGCCGTCGGTGGTGGCGCTGCCGCCCACGCCGAAGACGATCGAGCGCGCGCCCGCGTCCAGCGCGGCCTTCAGCACCTCGCCGGAGCCGTACGTGGTCGCCGTCAGCGGGGCGAAGGTGCCCGCCGGCAGCAGCTGGAGCCCGGAGGCCTCCGCCATCTCGACCACGGCGGTGCCGTCGCGCAGCGCGAAAGCGGCCGTGACCTGGTCACCGAGGGGTCCGGTGACCCGTACCTCCCGGCGTTCGAACCCGGCCGCCACGGCGGCCGCGACCGTGCCGTCGCCGCCGTCCGCGACGGGGAGGGTCTCGACCTCCACGCCCGGTACGGCCTTGCGAAGGCCGGCCGTCACCCGCTCGGCGACCTGAACGGCCGTGAGCGAGCCCTTGAATTTGTCCGCGGCGATGAGCACGCGCGCGGCCTCAGTTACTGCTCCGTCCGTCACCTTTGCTATCCCTTGCTATCGAACAGTGCAGTCGCGCCGCCATGAGCTTATCCGGAGGATCCTCCTATGCCCATGAGTGGCCTGGGCCACATGCGGCGCGCCATGCATCAAAATAGGGATATATCCCCGCATAGTGTGGCCCCATGAGCCCGGAATCACTGGAACAGGCACGTCCGGATGCCCCCGGAGCGGGGTCCGGGGGCCCGGCGGACGGCTCTCCCGACCTCGGCGTCGTCACCGTCGGAGTGATCGCCGTGCTCGCCGTCGTCGGCTGGGCCGCCCTCGGCAAGGACTCCTTCGACACCGCCTCCGCCGCCGCCCTGGCCTGGGTGCTGAACAACTTCGCCTGGCTCTTCGTGATCGCCGCCGACGTCTTCCTCGTCATGTGTGTCGTCCTCGCCATCAGCCGCTTCGGCCGGATCCGGCTCGGCGCCGACGACTCCGAGCCGGAATTCGGCAACCTCGCGTGGATCGCGATGATGTTCAGCGCCGGCATGGGCATCGGCCTGATGTTCTACGGGGTGGGGGAGCCGCTCACCCACTACCTCAACCCGCCCCCCGCCAGCGGCGCCGCCCCCGGCACCGGGGCGGCCGCCCGCGCCGCCCTGGACTACTCCTTCTTCCACTGGACCCTCACCCCCTGGGCGATCTACGGCATCGCCGGCCTCGCCCTCGCCTACGCGACCTTCCGCAAGGGCCGCGGCAACCGCCTCAGCTCCGCCTTCGTCCCGCTCATGGGCGAGGAACGGGCCAACGGCAGGCCCGGCAAGGCCATCGACCTGCTCGCCGTCTTCGCCACCGTCTTCGGCACCGCGACCAGCCTCGGCCTCGGCGCCCTCCAGGTCTCCAAGGGCCTGAACATCACCACCGGCATCGAGGACTCCACCCGCGTCGAGCTCGTCATCATCGCCTCGCTCTCCGCCGCCTTCGTGCTGTCCGCCTTCTCCGGACTGCACAGGGGCGTCAAATGGCTCAGCACCGTCAACATCGTGCTCGCCGCCACCCTGATGCTCTTCGTCTTCGTCCTCGGGCCGACCGTCTACGTCCTCGACGTCATCCCGGCCGGCGTCGGCAGCTACCTGCACGAACTGCTGCCCATGGCCTCCCGCACCGGCGCCTTCACCGACAGCGCCTGGCTCGGCGCGTGGACGATCTTCTACTGGGCCTGGTGGCTCTCCTGGGCCCCCTTCGTCGGCACTTTCATCGCCCGCATCTCCCGCGGCCGCACCATCCGCGAGTTCCTCGTCGGAGTCCTGCTCGTCCCCAGCGGAGCCACCGTCGTCTGGTTCTGCGTCATGGGCGGCACCGCCATCCGCCTCGACTCCACCGGCGCCGCCGACCTCGCCTCCAAGGTCAAGGAGGGCGCGGAGGCCTCCCTCTTCGCCATGCTCGACGCCCTCCCGCTCGGCACGCTCACCTCATGGGTGGCCATGGCCCTGGTCATGACGTACTTCGTCACCAGCGCCGACTCGGCCTCCCTGGTCATGGGCTCCCTCACCAGCCGGGGCTCCCTGCACCCGCCCACCTGGCTCGTCGTCACCTGGGGCGTGCTGATGGCCGCGGTGGCCGCCGTACTGCTCGTCGCCGGCGGCCTGAAGTCCCTCCAGACCGCGACCATCCTGGTCGCCCTGCCCTTCGTGATCGTCATGCTGCTGCTGTGCTGGGCGCTGCTGAAGGAACTGCGCGAGGACCCCGGCGCGGGACCGGCCCGCCACCCCGCCCTCCACGGGCTGCGGGACGCCGTCAAGGCCATGGTCGGCGACGCCATCACCGAGCAGGGCCAGACCCGCCACCCCCGGCTGCGCCGCGTCGCCGAATCCCGGGGACGCGACCGCGAGGACGGCGGCGGCACCTGAACGGGTTCCGCGCGGGCCCGCCCTGCGCGGCGCCCCCTACCGACGGTTAGGGTGGCCGCGTGACCACCACGGATGACTTCGCCACCTACATCGCGAGCCTGCCCCGGGTGCTGGCCGGAGCCGCCGCCCTCTTCCGCGACGAGCGGGGCCGGGTCCTGCTCGTCGAGCCCAACTACCGCGAGGGCTGGGCCCTGCCGGGCGGAACGGTCGAATCGGACAGCGGCGAGTCACCCCGTACGGCCGCCCGGCGCGAGAGCGCCGAGGAGATCGGCATCGACGTCCCGCTCGGCCGGCTCCTCGCCGTCGACTGGAGCCTCGGCGCGGGCCGCCCGCCGCTCGTCGCCTACCTCTACGACGGCGGCGTGCTCGACGCCACACAGCTCGGCTCCGTCAAGCTCCAGGAAGAGGAACTCCTCTCCTGGAAGCTCGTCGAGCCCGCCGAACTCACCCACCACCTCCCCGGATCGCTCGGCCTGCGCACCCAGGAGGCGTACCGCGCCCTGGAGTCGGGCGAGGGCACCGTGGAACTGGAGAACGGCCGCCGGCCGGCCAACCCCTGAACCACCCCGCGTACTTGGACACCTCCGACCAGGGCAGAATCAACAGATGATCACGATGTACGCCTGGCCGAGCACGGCCGACGGGCCCGACGCCCTCCCCATGGTCCACTTCACCACCGACGAGCAGTCGGGCGGCGAGGTCTCCGAAGAGGGGATGCCGATCTGGCTGTTCGACACCGCGATACGCGAGGGCGGCTGGTCCGCCTTCGAGGACTTCGAGGGCTGGTCCGCGCCCGCCGAGGGCTGGCAGGCCTTCTACCGGCGCGAGGACGACGTCCTCGCCGTCACCGGCCCCGGCGCCTGCGAGGGCTGGTACCAGGGCCGGCTCGGCGCCGACGACGACTGGATCAAGGCGGCCGCCACCCAGAACAGCGTGGTCCTGCTCGCCGCCCCGGTCCAGCACCCGTCCCTCTACGCCTACGCCGTCGAAGCCGGCGCCGGCTTCGCCCTGCTCGCCCCGCTCGTGGTGATCTGACCCGGACCGGCCCGCCTCAGCGGGCCGCGCCGCTCTCGAACTCCAGCAGCCGCACCTTGCGCTCGATGCCGCCGCCGTACCCGGTCATCGAGCCCGAGGCGCCGATCACCCGGTGGCAGGGCACGATGATGCCGACCGGGTTCTTCCCGTTCGCCAGGCCGACCGCGCGCGAGGCGTTCGGCTTGCCGAGCTCCGCGGCGAGCCGCCCGTACGACCACGTCTGCCCGTAGGGGATCCGGACGAGCTGCTCCCAGACGCCGCGCTGGAACTCGGTGCCCTCCAGCCGCACCGGCACGGTGAACTCGGTCAGCTCGCCGGCGAAGTACGCGGCCAGCTGCCGCCGCACCTCGGGGAAGGGCTCCTCGCCGTCCGCCACCCGCTCGCCGAAGGACTCCTCGGCCGGCCGGTGGCGCTGGCCCGTCATGTACAGCCCGCTGAGGACCCCGTCGGTGGCGACCAGGGTGAGCGGCCCGTACGGGCTGTCGACGACGGTGTGGATCTTGTGGCTGACGCTGCTCACGACGGTGCTCCTTGCGCTACGGGCAGATGGTTGATCGGGTGGTCGTCGGTGGCCCACAGGTACTGGACGGCGTACGCGCGCCAGGGCCGCCAGCCGCCCGCGCGGGCGGTCAGGGCCGCCGGCGTGGACGGCAGGCCCAGCCCCCGGGCGGCCTTGCGCACTCCCAGGTCGGACGGGAGGAACGCGTCGGGGTCGCCCAGCGCCCGCATCGCGATGATCTCGGTGGTCCACGGCCCGAAACCGGGCAGCGCGGACAGCCGGGCGCGTGCCGCCTCCCAGTCGCTGTCGATGCCGAGCGGCAGCGAGCCGTCGGCCAGGGCCGTGACCAGGGTGGTGAGGGTCGTGCGGCGGCTGCGCGGCATCGACAGCGACTCGGGGTCGATGCCGGCCAGCGCCTCCGGGGACGGGAACAGGTGGGTCAGCCCGCCCTGCGGGTCCTCGACGGGCTCCCCGTACGCCGCCACCAGCCGGGCCGCGTGCGTCCGCGCCGCCGCGGTCGACACCTGCTGCCCCAGCACCGCCCGTACGGCGAACTCCGCCGCGTCGACGGTACGGGGCACCCGGCGCCCGGGGGCCTTGTCCACGAGCGGGGCCAGCAGCGGATCGGTGCGCAGCTGGCCGTCGACGGCCTCCGGGTCGGCGTCCAGGTCGAGCATCCACCGGCAGCGGCTGATGGCGATGGTCAGGTCCCGCAGGTCGGTCAGCGCGAGCCGGCAGCCGATGTGGTCGGGGCCGGGCGTCAGCGCGACCACCCCCGAGCCGTACGGCAGCCGCAGCGTCCGCCGGTAGGCCCCGTCGCGCCACTCCTCGACCCCGGGCACGGCGGTGGCCGCCAGGTGCCCGAAGAGGTTGTCCGGGTTGAGGGGCTTGCGGAACGGCAGCCGCAGACTGATCGTCCCGGGGATCCGCGGCTCGCGGCGGGCAGAGCGCTCGGAGCGCAGCCGCAGCTCGGTCGGGGAGAGGGCGAAGACCTCCCGGACGGTCTCGTTGAAGGTCCGGATCGAGGAGAACCCGGAGGCGAAGGCGACCTCCGCCATCGGCAGCTCGGACGTCTCGATCAGCAGCCGCGCGGTCTGGGCGCGCTGCGCCCGGGCCAGGGCGAGGGGGCCGGCGCCGAGCTCGGCACCCAGCTGGCGCTCGACCTGGCGGGCGGAGTAGCCGAGCCGGGCCGCGAGCCCCGGCACCCCCTCCCGGTCCACCACCCCGTCCCGGATCAGCCGCATCGCGCGCGCGACGGCGTCGGCGCGGGCGTTCCACTCGGGGGAGCCGGGGCTGGTGTCGGGCCGGCACCGCTTGCAGGCCCGGAACCCGGCCTGCTGGCAGGCCGCGGCGCTGGGCAGGAAGGTCATGTTCTCGACCTTCGGCGGGACGGCGGGGCAGCTGGGGCGGCAGTAGATCCGGGTGGTCACGACGGCGGTGAAGAACCAGCCGTCGAATCGGGCGTCCTTCGACTGCACGGCCCTTACGCAGCGCTCGGTGTCGGTGTGCATGGCTCCAGCATCCTGGGAGGAGGTACCACCGGGCTGGCGGTTTTCCGACATCAAGCGTAGTGGGGCCGGGGCCGGGCCGGGCTCCCGCGGGCCCGGGCACCGGCGAGCACGGTGCGGGGTGCGGCCCTGGCCAGGGGCCGTGGCAATATGGGCGACCGATTTCGGCCATCAGTCCTGCCCATGGCCTGAACCAGTCCTATGCCGACATCGGAACGAGCCGGAAGGACCCGCGCGTGAGACCCGAGGCCATCATCTGGACCGTCGTCTGGCTCCTGTTCCTGGGAGCCTCCCCCGTACTGCTGCGCCGGCACTGGCGCGGGGGCGGCATCGCGAGCAGGCCGGATCTGGACTGGGTGTCCTGGTCCCTGCCCTGGGGGGTCTCCGCCGGCCCGGCGCTGCGGCGGGGCGTCAACCGGGCCTTGCCCCTCCTGCTCGGCGGAGTCTGGGTCCTCGCCCTCGGCGTGGGCGTCCGCGGGGCGCTGCCGATGCTCGGGGTGGAGCCGGGGGACGCGGCGAAGACCGGGATCCCGGCCGCCGCCCTGGGGCTGATGGCGTTCGGGACGGTGGTGCTCATACCGGCGGTCGTCCTGTTCAACCGACCCCGGCTGCTGGTGGCGCCCGGCCTCCGCGGGGAACCCGGGCTGCTGGCCGAGCGGCGCGCCGGCCGGCGGCCGCGGGCCGAGGAGTCCATGGCGGCGGGCGGGCGCGGCCGAGCGTCCCGCCGCGCACAGGGCGGCATGGCCGCCGCCACCGCTCTGCTGGGGCTCGCCGCCTTCGCGACCCTGAGCACCCTGTACGCGGCCGATTGGTGGCGCGCCGCCGCCCTGCACTGGCCGGGCGGCGGCCACGCCTTCGCCGCCTGCCTCGGCCTGGCGGTGCCGCTGCTCGCCGCCGGGGCGTACCTCGCCGGCGCCCGGGCAGCCGACGAGCCCGCGCTCCGCGCCGTCCCGTACTGGCTGCTGACCGGCGCGACGTCGGCCGTGCTCGCCGTCACCCTGATGCTGGCCTTCCACACGATGCCCGGCCGGCGGGAGCGTGTCCGCGGCTGCCGCGACCGCTGCTGGCTCCTGTACTCCTACCCGCACGCCGTGGCATGGCAGGTCGCCGGCTTCGTCCTGGGCCTGGCACTCACCGCCCTGCTCGTCTTCGCGCTCCTGCGCCTGCGCGCCCGCCGCCGCGCCCCCGCCCCGGCCTGACGGCCCCGGCTCTGCCCCGGCCTGACGGCCCCGGCCCTGCCCCGGCCTGACGGCCCCGGCCCTGCCCCGGCCTGACGGCCCCGGCCCTGCGGCCGCATGACGAGAAGGGCCCCGGACGCCTGATGGCGTCCGGGGCCCTTCTCGGTGTTACCGCGTGCTACGGCAGCTGCGACGCGGCCCGCGCCTCGCGCCGGTTGTGGCGGAACGTGTTCGCGCGACGGGTCGTCGCGAACAGCGGGATGGTCGCCGCCAGGGCGATCTGGAGCGCGCAGCCGGTCTGGAGGAGCAGCTGGCCGCCCGGGGCGTCGAACGCCCAGGCCGCCAGGAGGCCCATGGCCCCGACGATCCAGCTCAGCATCGCCGCCGCGAGGACACCCCGCGGCTTGGGGTACTCGACCCGGCTCACCATCAGCCAGGCCACCCCGATGATCGCCAGCAGCGTCGGGATGAACGGCAGCTCCAGCAGCACGATCGAGACGACCGTCAGCGCGCCGAAGGGGCTCGGCATGCCCTGGAACATGCCGTCCTTCATCGTCACGCAGCTGAATCTCGCGAGCCGCAGCACGACCGCCAGCAGGACCACGATCGCCGCGAGCGCCGACATCTTCTGGTGCGCGTCGTCGGCGACCATGCCGTAGACCAGCACGAAGTACGCCGGCGCCAGCCCGAAGCTGATCAGGTCGGACAGGTTGTCCAGCTCCGCGCCCATCGGCGAGCTGCGCAGCTTGCGGGCCACGATGCCGTCGAAGAGGTCGAAGACCGCCGCGAGCAGCATCAGTATCACCGCGGTCGCCGCGCTGTGCCGGGCCATGCCCGACTCGCCGCTGCCGGTGAGGTGCGGGATGAGGATCCCGGTGGTGGTGAAGTACACCGCCATGAATCCGCACGTGGCGTTGCCGAGGGTGAGGGTGTCCGCTATCGACAGCCGCAGCGAGAGCGGCATGTCGTCCTCGGCGGACTCCTCCTCGGCCGACTCGGGAACCCAGCCGGTGGCAGGAGTCTCGGGGTCAGTCACGGTCAATTCGGGTCACCCCCGCGGTGGTGGCCTGACCGACCTCGACCGCGACCTCGACGCCCTCCGGGAGGTAGATGTCGACGCGGGAGCCGAAGCGGATCAGACCGATGCGTTCGCCCTGCTCCACCTTGGTTCCGGCCGGCAGGTACGGGACGATGCGACGCGCGACGGCGCCGGCGATCTGCACCATCTCGATGTCGCCGAGCTCGGTGTCGAAGTGCCAGACAACGCGCTCGTTGTTCTCGCTCTCCTTGTTGAACGCCGGGACGAACCCGCCGGGGATGTGCTCCACGGACGTCACCGTGCCCGCCAGGGGCGCGCGGTTGACGTGGACGTTCAGCGGGCTCATGAAGATCGCGACGCGGGTGCGCCCGTCCTTCCACGGCATGATGCTCTGCACCACACCGTCGGCGGGCGAGATGACGCGGCCCTGGGCGATCTCGCGCTCGGGGTCGCGGAAGAACCACAGCATGCCCGCCGCGAGAGCGGTGGCGGGCACGGCCGCCGCGGCCCAGCGTCCGGACTTGCGGGCCCGGGTGAGGCTGAGCGCCGCGGTGGCGACGGTCGGCAGAAGCCACGGCGATGCTCCGCGCGCGAGGCGTACGCCGGAGAGGCTGTCGCGGTGTGCAGAGGTTTGGCTGTGGGGCATGGATGACCTTCGTAGCGGGTGATTGCCGCGCCGCAAACGGGGGGACGGGACGGCGGCTTTACTGGAATGCTATCGGTTGCGCGCAACAACTGGGCAAGCCAGAAGCCGAGTCGATGGCCGCCGGCCAGTGACTGCTGGTGACTCTTCTGCGGTGGATCATCGGATGATCCACCGCAAAAGGGACATTCAGCCCTGGAGTCGGTACTCCTCGAGCAGGCGTCGCCCGATGATCATTTTCTGGATCTCGGCGGTTCCTTCACCGATCAGAAGCATCGGCGCTTCCCGGTAGAGGCGCTCGATCTCGTACTCCTTCGAGAACCCGTAGCCGCCGTGGATGCGGAAGGCATCCTCGACGACCTCCTTGCAGTATTCGGAGGCGAGGTACTTCGCCATCCCGGCTTCGAGGTCGTTTCGTTCCCCGGAGTCCTTTTTGCGTGCCGCGTTCACCATCATGGCATGGGCGGCCTCGACCTTGGTAGCCATCTCGGCCAGCTTGAACTGGATGGCCTGGTGCTCGGCGATCGCCTTGCCGAAAGTGTGACGTTGCTGGGCATAGGAGACACCCAGTTCGAAAGCACGCTGTGCGACGCCGCAGCCACGCGCCGCCACGTTGACGCGGCCGACCTCCACGCCGTCCATCATTTGGTAAAACCCTCGGCCCGTCTGGCCTCCGAGGACCCGATTGGCCGGAATGCGCAGTCCGTCCATGATGAGCTCGGTCGTGTCGACGCCCTTGTAGCCCATCTTGTCGATCTTGCCCGGGATCGTCAGGCCCGGACGGACCTCCCCGAAGCCCGGCTCCTTCTCCACGAGGAAGGTGGTCATCGACTTGTGGGGCGCCGTGCCCTCGGGGTGTCCTTCGTCACTCCGGACGAGAACGGCCACCAGCGTCGAGGATCCGCCGTTCGTCAGCCACATCTTCTGGCCGTTCAGGACGTACTCGTCGCCGTCCTTCACCGCCTTGGACGTGATGGCCGACACGTCCGAGCCCAGCCCCGGCTCCGACATCGAGAAGGCGCCGCGCACCTCGCCCAGCGCCATCCGCGGGAGGAAGTACTCCTTCTGCTCCTGCGTGCCG
Organism: Streptomyces sp. NPDC037421; assembly: GCF_055602105.1. NCBI lineage: Bacteria > Bacillati > Actinomycetota > Actinomycetes > Kitasatosporales > Streptomycetaceae > Streptomyces > Streptomyces sp. NPDC037421. Next base: position 95,690 of record NZ_JBVJWV010000015.1, on the reverse strand, counting down.
TGCTGCTTGAGCATGTACGCCACGATGAAGTGGGTGTTGATGATGCCCGAGACGGACATCCAGCCCCGCGCTATCTCCTCGACGCACAGCGCGTAGGTGAGCAGCGACTCACCCAGGCCGCCGTACTCCTCCGGGATCATCAGGCCGAAGAGGCCCAGCTCCTTGAGCCCGTCGACGATCTGCTGCGGGTACTCGTCGCGGTGCTCCAGCTCGGTCGCGACCGGGATGATCTCCTTGTCGACGAACTCCCGGACGGTCTTGAGGATCTCCTGCTGGACGTCCGTGAGCCCGGCGGTCTGGGCGAGTCGTGCCATGGCTACTTCCCCTGTTCCTTCAGCTGAGGCCGGCCGGGCTGCTCGCCGCCGCGCGCCGTGATGTACGTCTCGGTCGGGACCATCACCTTGCGCCGGAAGACGCAGACGAGGGTGCCGTCCTGCTTGTAGCCCTTGGTCTCCACGTAGACGATGCCGCGGTCGTCCTTGGACTTGGACGGGGTCTTGTCCAGGACCGTGGTCTCGCCGTAGATCGTGTCGCCGTGGAAGGTCGGCGCCACGTGCCGCAGGGACTCGATCTCCAGGTTGGCGATGGCCTTCCCGGAGACGTCCGGCACGGACATGCCCAGCAGCAGGGAGTAGACGTAGTTGCCCACCACCACGTTCCTGCCGAAGTCCGTGGTGTTCTCCGCGTAATTCACGTCCATGTGCAGCGGGTGGTGGTTCATGGTGAGCAGACAGAAGAGGTGGTCGTCGTACTCCGTGACCGTCTTCCCGGGCCAGTGCTTGTAGACCGCGCCGACCTCGAACTCTTCGTAGGTGCGTCCGAACTGCATGGTGCTCAGGCCTCCGGGATCTCGAACTTGCTGGTGCGCTGCATGCCGGCGGCCCGGCCCTTGCCGGCGATGACCAGGGCCATCTTGCGGCTGGCCTCGTCGATCATCTCGTCGCCGAGCATCGCGGAGCCCTTCTTGCCGCCCGCCTCCGAGGTGCACCAGTCGTAGGCGTCGAGGATCAGCTCGGCGTGGTCGTAGTCCTCCTGCGAGGGGGAGAAGACCTCGTTGGCCGCGTCGACCTGGCCCGGGTGCAGCACCCACTTGCCGTCGAAGCCCAGGGCGGCGGCGCGGCCGGCCACCTCGCGGTAGGCGTCCACGTCGCGGATCTGGAGGAAGGGGCCGTCGATCGCCTGGAGGTTGTGCGTACGGGCCGCCATCAGGATCCGCATCAGGATGTAGTGGTAGGCGTCCGCCGGGTAGCCGGGCGGCTGCATGCCCACGACCAGGGACTTCATGTTGATCGAGGCCATGAAGTCGGCCGGGCCGAAGATGATGGTCTCCAGGCGCGGCGACGCGGCGGCGATCTCGTCGACGTTGACCAGGCCCTTGGCGTTCTCGATCTGCGCCTCGATGCCGATCTTGCCGACCTCGAAGCCCATGGTCTTCTCGATCTGGGTCAGCAGCAGGTCCAGCGCGACGACCTGCTGCGCGTCCTGGACCTTCGGCAGCATGATGCAGTCGAGGTTCTGGCCGGCGCCCTCGACGACGGTGATGACGTCGCGGTACGTCCAGTGGGTGGTCCAGTCGTTGACGCGCACCACGCGGGTCTTGCCGGTCCAGTCGCCGTTGTTCAGCGCGTCCACGATGGTGTGGCGGGCGCCTTCCTTGGCGAGCGGGGCGCAGGCGTCCTCCAGGTCCAGGAAGACCTGGTCGGCCGGCAGGCCCTGGGCCTTCTCCAGGAACCGCGGGTTGGAACCCGGGACCGCGAGGCAGGAGCGGCGCGGACGCAGCCGGTTCACGGGGGAGAGGGGCGTGGTCATGCGGGGACCTCCGTGCTTTCAGCGATGTTGAGAGGGTGGAGCTTGTTGGCCTTGCGGATCTCGTCGACGATACGGCCGATGATCTCCGTGATGCCGAAGTCCTTGGGGGTGAACACGGCGGCCACCCCGGCGGCCTTCAGCGTGACGGCGTCGGCGTTCGGAATGATGCCCCCGACGATGACGGGGACGTCGCCCGCCCCCGCCGTGCGCAGCCGTTCCAGGACGTCCGGGACCAGTGCGCTGTGCGACCCGGACAGGATGGACAGTCCCACGCAGTGCACGTCCTCGGCCAGAGCCGCCGAGGAGATCTCTTCGGGAGTCAGCCGGATGCCCTGGTAGACGACCTCGAAGCCGGCGTCGCGGGCCCGTACGGCGATCTGCTCGGCGCCGTTGGAGTGCCCGTCCAGGCCGGGCTTGCCGACCAGCAGGCGCAGCCGGCCGGAGCCCAGCTCGTCGGCCGTCCGGGAGACCTTCTCACGGACCAGGGCCAGCGGGGTGCCCTCCTCGGCGGTGACGGCGACCGGGGCCGAGGAGACCCCGGTCGGGGCGCGGAACTCGCCGAAGACCTCGCGCAGGGCGTTCGCCCACTCACCGGTGGTGACACCGGCGCGGGCGCACTCCAGGGTGGCCTCCATCAGGTTCTCCGTCCCGGCGGCGGCCTCCTTGAGCCGGTCCAGGGCCTGCCCGGCGGTCGGGAAGACGAACGGGTCGCCGTTCCCCTGCCGGTCCGAGGACTCCTGCCGCTCCGCCCGCCAGCGGGTGATCCGCTCCACGGTGAACGCCTCCACCGCGGGGTCGACGGTCATGATGGCCCCGTCGAGGTCGGCGGTGAGCGGGTTCTCCTCGGTCTGCTGGAAGCAGTTCACCCCGACGATCTTGTCCTCGCCGCCCTCGATCCGGGCGCGCCGCTCGGCGTGCGAGGAGACCAGCTGGGACTTCAGGTACCCGGACTCGACGGCGGCCATGGCGCCGCCCATCTCCTGGATCCGGTCGATCTCGGCCAGGCAGTCGGCGACCAGGGAGTCGACCTTGGCCTCGATGACGTGGGAGCCGGCGAAGATGTCCTCGTACTCCAGCAGGTCGCTCTCGTGGGCCAGGACCTGCTGGATGCGCAGCGACCACTGCTGGTCCCAGGGCCGGGGCAGCCCCAGCGCCTCGTTCCAGGCGGGCAGCTGCACCGCGCGGGCGCGGGCGTCCTTGGAGAGGGTGACCGCGAGCATCTCCAGCACGATCCGCTGGACGTTGTTCTCGGGCTGCGCCTCGGTCAGGCCGAGCGAGTTCACCTGGACGCCGTAGCGGAACCGGCGCTGCTTGGCGTTCTCGATGCCGTAGCGCTCCTTGGTGACCTTGTCCCAGATCCGGCCGAAGGCGCGCATCTTGCACATCTCCTCGATGAAGCGGACGCCCGCGTTCACGAAGAAGGAGATACGGGCGACCACCTCGCCGAAGCGCTCCTCGGGCACCTGGCCCGAGTCGCGCACCGAGTCCAGGACGGCGATCGCGGTGGACATGGCGTACGAGATCTCCTGGACCGGGGTGGCCCCGGCCTCCTGGAGGTGGTACGAGCAGATGTTGATCGGGTTCCACTTGGGGATGTGGCTGACCGTGTACGCGATCATGTCCGTCGTCAGGCGGAGCGAGGGCCCGGGCGGGAAGACGTGCGTCCCGCGCGAGAGGTACTCCTTGACGATGTCGTTCTGGGTGGTGCCCTGGAGCCGGGAGATGTCCGCGCCCTGCTCCTCGGCGGCCACCTGGTAGAGCGCCAGCAGCCACATCGCGGTGGCGTTGATCGTCATCGAGGTGTTCATCTGCTCCAGGGGTATGTCCTGGAACAGCCGCCGCATGTCGCCGAGGTGGGAGACCGGGACCCCGACCCGGCCGACCTCGCCGCGGGCGAGGACGTGGTCGGGGTCGTAGCCGGTCTGCGTCGGGAGGTCGAACGCGACCGACAGGCCGGTCTGGCCCTTGGCGAGGTTGCGGCGGTACAGCTCGTTGGACGCCTCGGCCGTGGAGTGGCCGGCGTACGTCCGCATGAGCCACGGACGGTCCTTCTGGCGCTCTGTCATCTCAGGCGATCCTTATGGCCTTTGAGTGGACTCAGACGTTACGGAAGCGGTTGATCGCGTCGAGGTGCCGGGCGCGCATCTCGTGGTCGCGGACGCCGAGGCCCTCCTCGGGGGCGAGGGCGAGGACGCCGACCTTGCCCTGGTGGAGGTTGCGGTGGACGTCGTAGGCGGCCTGGCCGGTCTCCTCCAGGGAGTAGACCTTCGAGAGGGTGGGGTGGATCTTGCCCTTGGCGATCAGGCGGTTGGCCTCCCACGCCTCGCGGTAGTTGGCGAAGTGCGAGCCGATGATCTTCTTGAGGGACATCCACAGGTAGCGGTTGTCGTACTCGTGCATGTAGCCCGAGGTGGAGGCGCAGGTGGTGATCGTGCCGCCCTTGCGCGTGACGTAGACGGAGGCGCCGAAGGTCTCGCGGCCCGGGTGCTCGAAGACGATGTCGATGTCCTCGCCGCCGGTCAGCTCGCGGATCTTCGAGCCGAAGCGCTTCCACTCGCGCGGGTCCTGGGTGCGCTCGTCCTTCCAGAACTTGTAGCCCTCGGCGTTGCGGTCGATCACGGCCGTGGCGCCCATCTTGCGGCAGATCTCCGCCTTCTCCGGGGAGGAGACGACGCAGATCGGGTTGGCGCCGCCGGCCAGCGCGAACTGGGTGGCGTACGAGCCGAGGCCGCCGCTGGCGCCCCAGATCAGGACGTTGTCGCCCTGCTTCATGCCGGCGCCGTTGCGGGAGACCAGCTGGCGGTAGGCGGTCGAGTTGACCAGACCGGGGGACGCGGCCTCCTCCCAGCTGAGGTGGCCGGGCTTCGGCATCAGCTGGTTCGACTTGACGAGCGCGATCTCCGCCAGGCCGCCGAAGTTGGTCTCGAAGCCCCAGATGCGCTGCTCGGGGTCGAGCATGGTGTCGTTGTGGCCGTCCGAGGACTCCAGCTCGACCGAGAGGCAGTGCGCGACGACCTCGTCGCCCGGCTTCCAGGAGTTGACGCCGGGGCCGGTGCGCAGCACGACGCCCGCGAGGTCGGAGCCGATGACGTGGTACGGGAGGTCGTGGCGCTTGGTGAGCTCCGACAGGCGCCCGTAGCGCTCCAGGAAGTTGAAGGTGGAAACCGGCTCGAAGATCGAGGTCCACACCGAGTTGTAGTTGACCGAGGAGGCCATGACGGCCACCAGGGCCTCGCCCGGGCCGAGTTCCGGAACCGGGACCTGGTCGAGGTGCAGGGACTTGCGCGGGTCCTTCTCGCGGGTGGTGAGCCCCGCGAACATCTCCGCCTCGTCCTTGTGCACGGTGATCGCGCGGTACGAGTCGGGGAGCGGCAGTGCGGCGAAGTCTGCGGCGGTGGCGGACTGCGACTGAATCGCGTCCAGGATGTCCTTCACGGTAGAGCCTCCGGCTAGCGCTGATGAGGGTGCGCTGAGGGATACGCGGGTGCGCGGGTACGTGTGTGGTGGGTGCTGCGAGGTGCCGTCGGTCCGGCGGAGCTGTGGTGCTGTCGCGCCTGTGGTGAGGGCGAGCGGGGGCCTGGTGACGCAGGCATCCGGGGCGCGTTCCGTGCCGAGTGGGCGTGGGCCGCGGGGACATCCGGACGGGACTCAACGTATGGCACCCCGTGTCACTCGGCAAGGCACTGGGTGCCAGAAATTTCTCTCACTTGCCGATTGACCTGCGCAGATGAGCGATGATCGATCAGAGTTACCCGCGAGTAGGGGCAACTCGGACAAAGAAAAGCGGCCGCCCCCGGAACGGGAGCGGCCGCTGTGACGGAGGTCGCCTTCTGCTGCTGGAGAGGGACCGCCTACTTGTTCTTGAGCGCCTCTTCGATGGTCCGCATGACCTCGTCGAGCGGAGCGTCCGTACGCGCCACCGCGACCAGGACCTCGCCCTCCGTGCGCACGGCCGCCGGGGCCTCGGTACTGGCGCCCGGCGTGCGGCCGGCGCCGATCCCCGACCCGAAGGTCTTGCGGACGATCGCGAAGGCGTGGTCCAGCTGCGCCTCCACGTCCCCCTGGCCCCCCGCCCGCAGCCAGCGCCGCAGCACGTGGTTGTGCGCGGTCACCACCGCGGAGGCGGCCACCTCGGCGAGCAGCGGATCGTCGTTGCCGTCGTGGTGGTCGGTCTCGTCGAAGTGGGCGAGCAGGTAGCGGGTGAAGAGCCGCTCGTAGCGGGCCACCGAGGCGATCTCCCGCTCCCGCAGCGCCGGCACCTCGCGGGTCAGCCGGTAGCGCTCCACCGACACCGCCGGCGAGGCGGCGTACATCTTCATGACTTCCTTGATCCCCCGGCACACCGTGTCGAGCGGGTGCTCGTGCGCCGGGGCCACGTCCAGGACGGCCTCGGCGCGGGTCAGGGTGTCGTCGTGGTCCGGGAAGATCGCCTCTTCCTTGGAGCGGAAGTGCCGGAAGAAGGTCCGGCGCGCCACACCGGCGGTCGCGGCGATCTCGTCGACCGTCGTGGCCTCGTACCCCTTGGTCGCGAAGAGCTCCATGGCCGCGGTGGCGAGCTCGCGGCGCATCTTGAGCCGCTGGGCGGCCGCCCGGGTGCCGGCCGCGCTCTCCTGGGAATCGGCGGCCGACGCGGCGCGGGGTGAGGTCTTGGCGGGCTGGGACATAGAGCGAAAGTACTTCATTCGCGCAGGCGCGCGCGCCGGAGGGGGGTACGAGGGGGGTGGATGCGGGGGAGGGCCCGCACTGGGCTCGGGAGGGTATGTCCGCCGTGAGGGTCCGGCGGACCCGAGCAGCCCTCCCCACGCATCCTGATCGGGGCCCGGCCGGGGGTCAGGGGGTGTCCCCCTACCGGCGGGCGTACTCACGGAATCCGCGGCCGGTCTTCCGGCCCAGGCAGCCAGCCGCCACCAGGTGCTCCAGCAGCGGGGACGGCGCGAGGGCGGGGTCGCGGAACTCCTGGTAGAGGACCTTCTCGATGGCGAGCGACACGTCCAGGCCGACCACGTCGAGGAGCTCGAAGGGCCCCATCGGGTAGCCGCCGCCCAGCTTCATCGCGGCGTCGATGTCGTCGATGCCCGCGTAGTGCTGCTCGACCATCTTGATGGCGTTGTTCAGGTACGGGAACAGCAGCGCGTTCACGATGAAGCCGGCCCGGTCCCCGCAGTCCACCGGGTGCTTGCGCACCTTGGCGCAGACCTCGCGGACCGTGGCGTGCACGTCGTCGGCCGTCAGGACGGTCCGGACCACCTCGACCAGCTTCATGGCCGGAGCCGGGTTGAAGAAGTGCATGCCGATCACGTCCTGCGGACGCGAGGTGGCCCGCGCGACGGCGATCACCGGCAGCGAGGAGGTGGTGGTGGCCAGCACCGCGCCCGGCTTGCAGACCTTGTCCAGGCCGGCGAAGAGCTGCTGCTTGACCTCCAGGTCCTCGGCGACCGCCTCGACCGCGAGGTCCACGTCCGCGAAGGCCTCCAGCGACCCGGCCGGGGTGATCCGGTCCAGGGTCTGCGCGGCGGCCTCCTCGGTCAGTCGGCCCTTGGACACCGCACGGCCCAGGGACTTCCCGATCGCGGCCTTCGCGGCCTCGGCCTTCTCCTCACTGCGGGCCGCGAGGACCACGGCGTAGCCGGCCTGCGCGAAGACCTGCGCGATACCGCTCGCCATGGTCCCGGAGCCGGCCACGCCGACCGAGGAGACCGGACGGCCCGCGCCCAGCAGGGACCCGTCCAGCGGGGTCTGGAGGTCGCGGACGACCACCGGGCTGCCCGGGGCCTCGTACGTGTAGAAGCCGCGCCCGGCCTTCTGCCCGGTCAGGCCCGCCTCGACGAGCTGGCCCAGGATCGGCGCCGGGGCGTGCAGCCGGTCGCCCGAGGAGGCGTACATGGCCTCCAGCACGGTGCGCGCGGTGTCGACGCCGACCAGGTCGAGCAGGGCGAGGGGGCCCATCGGCAGGCCGCAGCCGAGCTTCATCGCCGCGTCGATGTCCTCGCGGGAGGCGTACTTGGCCTCGTACATCGCGGCGGCCTGGTTGAGGTAGCCGAAGAGCAGGCCGTCGGCGACGAAACCGGGCCGGTCGCCGACCGCGACGGGCTGCTTGCCCAGCTCCACCGCCAGCTCGGTGACCGCCTCGACGGCCGTCGGCGCGGTCAGCACGCTGGAGACGATCTCGACGAGCTTCATCGCCGGGGCCGGGTTGAAGAAGTGCATGCCCAGCACCCGCTCGGGGTGCAGGGACTCGGCGGCGAGCCGGGTCACGGACAGCGCGTTGGTGCCGGTGGCGAGCACGGTGTCGGGCCGGACGACCGCGTCGAGCTCGCCGATGATCCGGTGCTTGAGGTCGTAGTCCTCCGGGACCACCTCGATGACGAGGTCGGCCTCGGCGGCGGCGCCGAGGTCCGTGAAGGTGCGGAAGCGGGCCAGGACCGCCTCGCGCTCCTGCTCGGTCAGCTTGTACTTGGCCACCGAGCGGGCCGTGGCGGCCGCGAGGGCCCCGGCGGCGCGGCGGGTGGCGGCCTCGCTGACGTCGATGCCGATGACCTCGCGGCCGGCCCGGGCGAGGACCTCGGCGATGCCGGTGCCCATCGTGCCGAGGCCGACGACGGCGACGGTGCGGAGGGAGGACTGACTGGACGTGGACGGAAGGTCCATCGCGGGACTCCAGTGGAAGAGGGTGACGACTGAGGGAGCGCGCGGCGCACAGCGCGCGCGGATGCCGTACGGAAGAGCCGTGCGGAGCACGCCCGGCGGTGCGCCCGGAGAGGGATGGGGGCGCGGCGGGCGGAAACGGTGGAACCCTGTCCCGGGGTCCAGCCGTACGGGTGAAACGGTCGAGCGAACGAACCGACTGGTACGGGGCGGCTGCGTCACCAGGCCGCGTCCGTACGTGTTGGGAGCGAGATTAACCGGCCGGTAACTGGTCCGCCAGAGCGCGGAGATGTGACCTGTACCGCCTAAATGTACCGATCATCGATCATCGATCAACGAGCTCTGCGGAACCCCGCCTGCCGGGGGCCCCCGACCCCTAGGGTGGCGGCGTGAACGACGTGCTGGAACGCCTGCGGGCGGAGGCCGACGGGTCGGCCGCGTACGCGGAACTGCTCGCGGCGGCGCCCGACGCCCTGGCCGCCTCCCTGACCTCGGCCGGGCTGCCCCTGTGGGCCCGGGAACTGGCCGCCTACCGGCTCGGGATGGCGGGGGACCGGCGGGCCTTCGAGCCCCTGGTCCTGCTGCTCAACCACCGGGACCCGGTCCGCTGCGCCGCCGCCGCGCAGGCGCTCGGCGTCCTGGGTGACCCGCGCACCGCCCGCGCGGCGGCGGCCCTGGCGACGAACTCCCTGCGCACGGCCTACGCCCTGCACCCGGTCCGGCTGCTGACCGCGCTGCGCGCACCGGAGTCGGCCCCGGCCCTGATCAAGACCCTGTCGCGGCTGCTGGCCCCGCACGACCCGTACTGGCGGGTGGCCCTGGCCTGCGTCGAGGGCCTGGGCACCCTGGCCGACGCCCGGGCCCGCGACGTCCTGGTCCGCGCCCAGGCCCACCCCCGCCTCGCCCTGGCGGCGACGGACGCCCTGAACCGCCTGATGGCAGGGCACCCCGACGCTTAGGCCCTGGCCGGGCGGGGCGGGGACCGCACCACGCAGCGGCCCTCAGCCCGCCGTCGGGACCACCGCGAAGGCCTCGACCTCCAGCAGGAGCTCCGGGCGGAACAGGGCCGCGACCTGGACCGCCGAGGAGGCCGGCAGCCGGTCCGGGGCGATCACCTCGTCCCGGGCCGCCCGGACCGCGGGCAGGTGGGCCACGTCCGTGACGAAGTACGTCAGCTTCACCACGTCCTCGAAGCCCGCCCCGGCCGCCGCCAGGCACCGCCGCAGGTTCTCGAACACCTGCCGGGCCTGCGCGGCCGGGTCGCCCTCGCCGACCACCGCGCCCTTCTCGTCGAAGGCGCACTGCCCCGAGACGGCCACGAACCGCCCGGTGCCCCAGACGACGTGGCTGTACCCGGTGCCGGGGCTGACGCCCTCGGGCGCGGCGATGCGGGTGAGGTGGGTGTCATCGTACGGAGGAGGAGTCATACGGACGATCTTGCCCGCCCGGCCTCAGCCCCGGAAGCCCAGCAGCCCGTGCAGTGCCGCACCGCCGGCCGAGGGCGGCACCGCGCGGGTCGCCGAGGCCGGCTTCGGGGCGGGCTGCGCCTGGCAGGTCGCGTCCGCCGCCTGACCCGTCCTCAGGTACGCGGACAGCTTCTCGTCCAGGCACTTGTTGCCGCTCAGGGCGATGCCGTGGTTCCCGCCGCCTTCCTCCACCACCAGCGCCGAGCCGGCCAGCTTGTCCCGCATGCTCACCGCGCCCTCGTACGGGGTGGCCGCGTCCTCCGTCGCCTGGAACAGCAGCGCCTTCGGCAGCGCCGTGTTCGTCACGTCCGTGGCCTGGAGCGGCTGCGTCGGCCAGAACGCGCACGGCGCGTTGTACCAGGCGTTGTTCCAGGTCATGAAGGGCGCCTTGGCGTGCGTGCGCCACATGTCGGCCCGCCAGCGGTTCCAGTCCCTCGGCCACGCCGAGTCCCGGCACTGCACCGCCGTGTACACGCTGTAGCTGTTGTTCGCCGACGGCTCCACCGCGCCCAGCCGCTCGTACGCCGCCACCAGCGGCTTCGGGTCCTGCTTCACCGCGTACGCCGCGAAGGCCTCGGCCAGGGCCGGCCAGTAGCCGTTGTAGTAGCCGCCCGGCATGTACGTGTCCTCCAGCTCGGCCGGGCCCACCTTCCCGCCCGCCGGGGCGGCGCGCAGCGCGTCGCGCATCCCGTACCAGCGCTCCTCGATCCGGGCCGGATCGGTGCCCAGGTGGTACGTGGAGTCGTACTGGGCCACCCAGGCCAGGAACGCCTTGTGGCGGGCGTCGAAGGCCAGGTCCTGCGAGAGGTTGTCCTCGTACCAGACGCCGCCGGGGTCGACCACGGAGTCCAGCACCAGCCGGTGCACCCGGTCCGGGTGGAGCTTGGCGTACACGGCGCCCAGGTAGGTGCCGTAGGAGTAGCCGAAGTAGCTGAGCTTCTCCGCGCCCAGCGCGGTGCGCAGCACCTCCAGGTCGCGGGCCGCCGAGACGGTGCCGACGTACGGGAGCACGTCCGCGTGCTTCTCCTGGCAGGACACCGCGAAGGACCGCACCCGCTCCAGGTTGGCCCGCTCGGTCGCCCCGTCCCGCGGTACGGAGTCGGGCCGTACGGGGTTGAAGTGGCCGGACCCGCAGTCGAGGGCGGGCTCGCTCTTGCCCACGCCCCGGGGGTCGAAGCCGATCACGTCGTACTGGGCGGCCACGTCCTTGGGCAGGGCGGATGCGACGAACCCCGCCAGCGAGCGGCCGCTGCCGCCCGGGCCCCCGGGGTTGACCAGCAGCGGCCCCTGGGAGGTGGCGGCGGTGTGCGGGACGCGGGTCAGGGCCAGGGAGATCTGCCGCCCGGCGGGCTGCTCGTGGTCGAGCGGGACCTTGAGGGAGGCGCACTGCAGCGTCGGGTTGCGGGGGGTCGCGCAGTCGGTCCAGCGCAGGCCGGCGGCGGCCGGGGCGGGCGCCTCGGCGGGCGCGGCCGGCGCGGCGGTGAGGGGGGTCGCGAGGGCGGCGGCGACGGTGGAGATCGCCAGCAGGACGGCGGCCCGCTTCTTCGCGGGGCGCAGCTTCGAGGGGTGGAGCATGGGGCCTCCCAGCCGAGGGTTCTGGGCGGAATCGTCCCGGAAACCGTGGCGGGAAGACGGGATTGGGCCGCGCATTGGCCCGATGTGATGACCCGTCGGGAGGCGTACGGGTCACGGGCGGTGCGCGCGGCGGGGTCACAGCAGTGTCAGCTGCGTCGGCCCGGCGGGAGCCGGGCGGGCCGTCCGCTCCGCCGCGGCGGCGGCCCGCGGCTGCTCGCGCCGGGCGGGTCCGATGCCGAATTCGGCGGCGAGTTCGTGGACTTGGCGGGTGATCCGGCGCTGGTACCAGGTGGGCGCGTACGCCCCGCCCGCATACATCCGTTCGTACCGTTCGACCAGGTGCGGGTGATGCCGGCCGAGCCAGGCCGTGAACCACTCGCGCGCCCCCGGCCGCAGATGGAGTACGAGGGGTGTCACGGAGACCGCCCCGGACGCGGCGATCGCCCGGACGGTCGCCCGCAGCTGCCCGGGGGAGTCGCCGAGGAAGGGGATCACCGGCGCCATCAGCACCCCGCACTCCAGGCCCGCGTCCGTCAGGGCCCGCACGGCGGCCAGCCGGGCGTCGGGGGAGGGGGTGCCGGGCTCGACGGTCCGCCACAGGGCGGTGTCGGTGAACCCGACCGAGACGCAGACGCCGACCTCCGTGACCTCGGTGGCCTGCCGCAGCAGGGGCAGGTCGCGCAGGATCAGCGTGCCCTTGGTGAGGATCGAGAAGGGGTTGGCGCGCTCCCGGAGCGCCTCGATGATCCCGGGCATCAGCCGGTAGCGGCCCTCGGCGCGCTGGTAGCAGTCGACGTTGGTGCCCATCGCGATGTGCGCGCCGCTCCAGCGCGGCGCGGCCAGCTCGCGGCGCAGCAGCTCCGGGGCGTTGACCTTGACGACGATCTGGGAGTCGAAGCCGGTCCCGGTGTCGAGGTCGAGGTAGCCGTGGGTCTTGCGGGCGAAGCAGTAGACGCAGGCGTGGCTGCAGCCCCGGTAGGGGTTGACGGTCCATTCGAACGGCATCCGCGAGGCCCCGGGCACGCGGTTGACGATCGAGCGGGCCCGCACCTCGTGGAAGGTGATCCCGTGGAACTCGGGGGTGTCGAAGGTGCGGGTGACGACGGCGTCGGCGCCGAACAGGGCGGCGGGTCCGCCGGTGCCGGTGGTCAGACTCTCCCAGCGCATGGCGCCTCCTCGGGGTAGCTCAGCCCGAGAATAGAACAAGCGTTCCCATGATCGTGCGGACGAGGGCTCGCCCGGCTCGCCGCCGGCGGTGCTGCGAGTGGCCGTAGTCGCCGTACCGAAGGGGTTGCCCGCCCCGCGCCGGCGCCGTCCGGCCCCTCCCGCCGGGAAGGCAATCGGCGTCCGACCACTCACGAATGGAGACGAAATGCGCAATTTCCTCAAGACCTCCCTGGTGGCGGTCGCCGCGATCGTCGTGTGCGGCGTCTCGGCGACCGCCGCCAACGCCGCTGCCCTGGGCGGCGGCGACGGGCTCGGCGGCAGCGTCATCGGCAGCGGCAACAGCTACGGCTACGACGTGAACTTCGCCAACATCGCCCTCGGCTCCCTCCTCGGCCTCCTCACCTGAGGAGCGGTCAGGGCGACAGCGGTTCGTCCCTCCGGCCGGGGGCTCGCGCCACCGGCCGGAGCCGTCCGGCAGCGGAGGGCGGATTTGGGCGCCCGCCCCGGAGGTGATTGGCTTGCCGCCGCAACGTTCACGACTGCTGGAGGAACAGGCATGGCGCAGGTCGAGGCCACCACGGAGCGCATCATCGAGGCCGACGCGGACACCGTGTTCGACGCGCTGGCCGACTACACCGGCACCCGGAAGAAGCTGCTCCCCGAGCACTTCAGCGAGTACGAGGTGCGCGAGGGCGGGGACGGCGAGGGCACCCTGGTCCACTGGAAGCTCCAGGCCACCAGCAAGCGCGTACGGGACTGCCTGCTGGAGGTCACCGAGCCCACCGACGGCCAGCTCGTGGAGAAGGACCGCAACTCCTCCATGGTCACCACCTGGACCGTCACCCCGGCCGGCGAGGGCAGGTCCAGGGCCGTGGTCAGCACCGTGTGGAACGGCGCCGGCGGCATCGGCGGCTTCTTCGAGCGGACCTTCGCCCCCAAGGGCCTCGGCCGCATCTACGACACCGTGCTCGACAACCTGGCCAAGGAGGTCAAGGAAGTCGGCGCCTGACCGGGGCCCATCGGCCGCCGACGGGGCCAACGCCCGGGGACGGCTCACCGGTTCGGGTGGAATTCCCGGCCGCCGTGAGCCGCCCCGCGACCCGCCGCGCACCCCGCCCCGGCCCGGGCGTGCCCCGGGGCCGCGATCCTGCCCGGAGGTTAGGGTGGGGCTCCGCGACCCGACCCACCGGGGGGCCCGATGAAGATCCTCGTCTCCGCCGACATGGAAGGCGCCACGGGCGTCACCTGGCCCGCCGACGTGCTGCCCGGCACCCCGCAATGGGAGCGCTGCCGGGGCATGTTCACCTCCGACGTGAACGCCGCCGTGCTCGGCTTCTACGACGGCGGCGCCGACCAGGTCCTCGTCAACGAGGCCCACTCGACCATGCGCAACCTCCTCCTGGAGAAGCTCGACGCCCGCGCCGAGATGATCACCGGCCGCCACAAGTCCCTCTCCATGGTCGAGGGGGTCCAGCACGGCGACGTCGACGGCATCGCCTTCGTCGGCTACCACACCGGCGCCGGCAGCGAAGGGGTCCTCGCCCACACCTACCTCGCCAACTCCATCACCGGCGTCTGGCTGAACGGCCTGCGCGCGAGCGAGGGCGTCCTCAACGCCCACGTGGTCGCCGAGTACGGCGTCCCCGTCATCCTCGTCACCGGCGACGACCTGACCTGCGCCGACGCGGCCGGGTACGCCCCCGACGCCCGCACGGTCGCCGTCAAGGACCACGTCTCGCGCTACGCGGCCGTCTGCCGCACGCCGGCCCGCACCGCGGCCGACATCCGCGCCGCCGCCACCGAGGCGGCCAAGCTCGCCGTCCGGCACGAGCCGGTGCGCGGCGGCCCCTTCGCGATGGAGGTCGAGTTCGACGCCGAGCACCTGTCGATGGCCGCGACCGTCGTCCCGGGCGTCGAGCGCTCCGGGGAGCGCAGGGTCGCGTACACCAGCGAGACCATGTACGAGGGGATCCGGACCTTCAAAGCGGTCACGACGGTCGTCTCGGCGGCCGTGGAGGAGCAGTATGGCTGACATGCACCGGGTGGAAGGCGTTCCCCGCGGGGTCGCCCACGAAGCAGCCGCGGCCCCCGACGGGGCCTGCGTCGACGAGGCGGCCCTCGCCGAGGTGGTCGAGTTCACCTCCGGCCTGATCAGGATCGACACCACGAACCGCGGCGGCGGCGACTGCCGCGAGCGGCCCGCCGCCGAGTACGCCGCCGAGCGCCTCGCCGGAGCCGGGCTGGAACCCGTGCTGCTGGAACGCACCCCGGGCCGCACCAACGTGGTGGCCCGGATCGAGGGCACCGACCCCTCCGCCCCCGCCCTCCTCGTCCACGGACACCTGGACGTGGTCCCCGCAGAGGCCGCCGACTGGAGCGTGGACCCCTTCTCCGGAGAGGTCCGCGACGGCGTGGTCTGGGGCCGCGGGGCGGTCGACATGAAGAACATGGACGCGATGGTGCTGGCCGTCGTACGCGCCTGGGCGCGCCACGGCGTACGGCCGCGCCGGGACGTCGTCATCGCCTACACCGCCGACGAGGAGGACAGCGCGGCCGACGGTTCCGGCTACCTCGCCGACGAGCACCCGCACCTGTTCGAAGGCTGTACGGAGGGCCTGAGCGAGTCCGGTGCCTTCACCGTGCACCCCCGGCCCGGCCAGGCCCTCTACCCCATCGCCGCCGGTGAACGCGGCACCGCCTGGCTCAAGCTGACCGCCCACGGCACCGCCGGACACGGCTCCAAGCCCAACCGGGCCAACGCCGTCAGCCGGCTCGCCGCCGCCGTGGCCCGCATCGGCGAGTACGACTGGCCGGTCCGCCTCACCGACACCGTCACCGCCTGCATCACCGAACTCGCGGCCCTCCAGGGCCTCACCGTCGACCCGCGCGCCCCCGGCACCGACCTGGACGGCCTCCTCGGCAAGCTCGGCCCGGCCGCCGCCCTGGTCGAGGCGACCATCCGCAACAGCTCCAACCCGACGATGCTCAGCGCCGGTTACAAGCTCAACGTCATCCCGGGCCACGCCACCGCCTACGTCGACGGACGCACCGTGCCCGGCGGCGAGGCGGAGTTCACCGACACCCTGAACCGGCTCACCGGCCCCGACGTGCACTGGGAGTTCGAGCACCGGGAGGTGGCCCTCCAGGCCCCGGTGGACGGGCGGACGTACGGGATCCTGCGCGAGTCCGTCGAGCACTTCGACCCCGACGGGCACGTGGTCCCCTTCTGCATGGCCGGCGGCACCGACGCCAAGCAGTTCTCCCGGCTCGGCATCACCGGCTACGGCTACTCCCCGCTCAAGCTGCCGCCGGGCTTCGACTACTGGTCCCTCTTCCACGGCGTGGACGAGCGGGTGCCGGTCGACGCCCTGCACTTCGGGGTCCGCGTCCTCGACCGCGCGCTGCGGGCCCTGTGATGGGAGCCCGGTGATGGCGGCGGCCGCCGTCGGGGGCCCCTACGGCAGCTGGCCCTCCCCGATCACCGCCGCGCACGCCGCCGCGCACGACGGCCGGCCCGAGTACGTGGGCACCGTCGGCGCCGAGGTGTGGTGGACCGAGCCCCGCCCCGAGGAGGGCGGCCGCCGCACCCTGGTGCGCCGGCCCGCCGGCGGCGGCGCCGCCCGGTCGGTGCTGCCCGCCCCGTGGAACGTGCGCAGCCGCCTCACCGAGTACGGCGGCCTGCCCTGGGCGGGCGCCGAACAGCCCGGCCGGGGGCCGGTGGTGGTCTTCGTCCACCACGCCGACCAGCGGCTGTACGCGTACGAGCCCGACGCCCCCGGCAGCCCCCGGCCGCGCCCGCTCACCCCCGTCTCGGCCGTCGGCGGCGGCCTGCGCTGGGCCGACCCCGTGCTGCGCGGCGGCGAGGTCTGGTGCGTGCTGGAGGAGTTCACCGGCCCGGGCCCGGGCGACCTGCGGCGGGTCGCGGCCGCCGTGCCGCTGGACGGCTCCGCCGCCGGCGACCGGGCCGCCGTACGGGAGCTGACCGACGACCGGCACCGCTTCCGCACCGGGCCGAAGCTCTCCCCCGACGGGCGGAGCGCGGCCTGGCTGGTGTGGGACCACCCCCGGATGCCCTGGGACGGCACGGAACTCCAGCTGGCCGGCGTACACCCCGACGGGACGCTCGCCGCCCCCCGCACCGTGCTGGGCGGGCCGGACGAGGCCGTGGCCCAGGTGGCGTGGGCGGCCGACGGGACCCTGCTCGCGGTGAGCGACCGCACCGGCTGGTGGAACCCGTACCGGGTGGACCCGGACAGCGGGGAGGCGGTCAACCTGTGCCCCCGCGAGGAGGAGTTCGGCGGCGCCCTGTGGAAGCCGGGGCTGACCTGGCTGGCCCCGCTGCCGGAAGGGCCGGTGGCCGTACTGCACGGACAGGGCTCCTCGGTGCTCGGCGTCCTCGACCCCGACACCGGCGACCTGGTGGACGCGGCCGGGCCCTGGACGGCCTGGCAGCCGGCCCTGGCCGTCAGCGGCACCCGCGTGTACGGGGTCGCGGCCAGCCCGCGCAGCGCCTACGAGGTCGTCGAGCTGGACACCGCCACCGGGCACGCCCGCGTCGTCGGAGCCCCGGCCGCCGACCCGGTGGACCCCGCCCACTACCCGGAGCCGCAGAGCCGTACCTTCCCCGGCCCCGGCGGCCGGGAGATCCACGCCCACGTCTACCCGCCGCACCACCCCGCCCTGCGGGCACCCGGCGACGAGCTGCCCCCGTACGTGGTGTGGGCGCACGGCGGTCCCACCGAGCACGTACCGCCCGTACTGGACCTGCACATCGCCTACTTCACCTCGCGCGGCATCGGCGTCGTCGAGGTCAACTACGGCGGGTCCACCGGCTACGGCCGCGCCTACCGGGAGCGGCTGCGCGAGCAGTGGGGCGTGGTCGACGTCGAGGACTGCGCGGCCGTGGCCCGGGCGCTGGCCGCCGAGGGCACCGCCGACCCCGCCCGGCTCGCGATCCGCGGCGGCAGTGCGGGCGGCTGGACGGCGGCGGCCTCCCTGGCCGCCACCGACCTGTACGCCTGCGCGGCGGTCATCTACCCGGTGCTCGACCTGAGGGGGTTCGCCGCCGAGACCCACGACCTGGAGTCGCACTACACGGACAGCCTGGCCGGACCGCCGGGCACCCTGGCGCTGCGCTGCCGGGAACGCTCCCCGGTGGCCCGCGCCGACCGGATCGAGGCCCCCTTCGTCCTGCTCCAGGGCCTGGACGACCCCGTCTGCCCGCCCGCACAGGCCGAACGCCTGCTGGCCGCCCTCCGCGGCCGCGAGCCGGCGGTCCCGCACGCGTACCTCACCTTCGAGGGCGAGGGCCACGGCTTCCGGCGCGCGGACACGATGGTGCGGGCCCTCGAAGCGGAACTGTCCCTCTACGCCCAGGTGTTCGGCATCGACCGCGGCGACGTCCCCAGGCTGGAACTGCGTACGGAGTAGGCCCCGGGGCCCCTACGCCGTGTGCAGCCAGATCCGCAGCGGGCCGAGCGGGGTGAACCCGGCGCGGACGGCGGTCTCCAGGTCGTCCCCGTGCTCGTAGCCCACGACCGGCAGCTCCGGCCAGTGGCGGGCGGCCGCGTCGAGGGCGGCCGCCCAGACGGCGTCGGCGTCCGCGTCGTCATGGGCGAAGACGTTGGAGACGCCGGCGGCCCCGCCGCCGGTGCTGACGACGGCCCCGGCCACGATCCGGGCCCCGTCACGGCCCGCGAGGAAGACGATCCCCTCCCGCAGCAGCCCCTCGTGGAACAGGCCGGTGCTCTCCTCGCCGTCCCAGGCCGCCTCCCAGGCCCCCAGCTCCCCGGGGCCCTCCACCTCGCTCCACTCCAGCCGGCCACCGGGAACGGCCGCCCCCGCCGGACGGTGGATCCACTGCGCCTCGAACAGCACCTCGAAGCCGGCCGGGGCCAGGTCGAGCGAGGCGAAGCTGTCCTTCACCGAGCAGCCCGGGGCGGCGGTGTCGACCCCGGCGAGCACGTCGGCGGCCGCGGCGTCCGGGGCGAGGGTGACGGCGTCGGGGTACAGCGGCGGGGTACGCCGCGGGCTGCACCAGACCGAGTCGCGGAAGCGGCCGCTGCGGGAAACGGCGGCGCACCACTCGGCGTTGTTGCGGGCGGCGGCGCCGAGCAGCTGCTCGGGAGTGTTCGGGGTGATGATCACACCGGGATGCTGCCACAGTGCCTAACCTGGGGCGATGCCTTATTCCGCTGAGTACGTCACGACGGGCGCCCGGGTCGGCCTGCGCCCCTTCCGGCCCGCCGACGGCCCCGAGTTCACCGCCCGGGTGCGCGAGAGCCGCGAGCTGCACCGGCCGTGGCTGTCCCCGCCCGCGTCCCTGGAGGAGTACGAGCCCTACGCGGCCCAGCGTGCCGGGTCCGGGTTCCTCGTCTGCGAGCTGGCCACCGGGGACATCGCCGGGTTCGTCAACGTCAACAACATCGTCCGCGGCGCCTTCCAGTGCGGGGCACTGGGCTACGGGGCCTTCACGCACGCCGCCGGGCGCGGACTGTTCGGCGAGGGCTTCGACCTGCTGCTGGCGCACGCCTTCGGGGCCGGCCTGGGCCTGCACCGCCTGGAGGCGAACATCCAGCCGGGCAACACCGCGTCGATCGCGCTGGTTCGCGGACGGGGCTTCCGCCTGGAGGGGCTCTCGCCGGAGTTCCTGTACGTCGACGGGGCGTGGCGCGACCACGAACGCTGGGCGGTGACGGCCCCGGCCCCGTCCTGACGCGACCTGGTCGCCGGGGCCTTTGCGTAATCCTGACCGGTGGTGATGTGCGGAAACCCTGTGCACAGGCCGCACCCGAGTGTTCCATTCCCCCATGGCCACCACAGTGCGACGTGCCCAGCTGACCCTCCCCGCCGCCCCCTTGGGCCCCGACAACCCGCTGCCCGCGCTGCGCGCCCCCGACGGGGTGCACGAACTGGACGAGCGCTCGCGCCAGGGGCTGCCGCGCGACATGGCGCGCCAGATCGGCTACGAGCCGCTGCGCTCCCTGCTGCCCGTCCGGATCCGCGACGGATACGGACGGCGGCGCGCGGAGCGGGAGTTCGAGGCGGTCGTCATCGAGAACGGGCGGCTGCGCGTCACCGTGCTGCCCGGGCTCGGCGGGCGGATCCACTCGATTGTCCACCTCCCGGCCGGCCGCGAACTCCTCTACCGCAACCCGGTGTTCCAGCCCGCGGACTTCGCGCTCAACGGGGCCTGGTTCTCCGGTGGCGTCGAGTGGAACATCGGCGCCACCGGGCACACCGCCCTGTCCTGCGCCCCGATGCACGCCGCGCTCGTACCGGCGCCCGACGGGGGTGTGATGGTGCGGCTGTGGGAGTGGGAGCGGCTGCGCGAACTGCCCTTCCAGGTGGACCTGTGGCTGCCGGCGGACTCCGACTTCCTGTACGTCGGCGTCCGCGTGCGCAATCCGCACGAGCGGCCCGCCCCCGTGTACTGGTGGTCCAACACCGCCGTCCCCGAGGGCGCCGGCACCCGGGTCCTGGCGCCCGCCGAGGAGGCCTGGCACTTCGGCTACGAGCGCACGCTGCGCCGCGTCCCCGTGCCGCACTGGCAGGACGCCGACCGCACGTACCCGCTGAACAGCACCCATCCCGCCGACTTCTTCTACGAGGTCCTCGGCGAGCACGCCGAGCGGCCCTGGATCGCCGCCCTCGACGCCGACGGGCACGGCCTGGTGCAGGCCTCCACCGGGCGGCTGCGCGGGCGCAAGCTGTTCGTGTGGGGTGCGGGCCCGGGCGGGCGGCGCTGGCAGGAGTGGCTGACGGAGCCCGGTACGGGCGGCTACGCCGAGATCCAGGCGGGGCTGGCCCGGACCCAGCTGGAGCACGTACGGCTGGACGCCGGGGCGGAGTTCAGCTGGCTGGAGGCGTACGGGCCGCTGTCGGCGGAGCCCTCGGCGGTGCACGGAGCCGACTGGGCGGCGGCGCGCGGGGCGGCTTCGGCGGCGCTCGACGCCGTGCTGCCGGACGGGACCCTGGACGCGGCGTACAAGGCGTGGCGCGGGCACGCCGACACCGAGCCGGGGGAGCGGCTGGCGGACGGCTCGGGCTGGGGCGCGCTGGAGGTGCTGTGCGGGGGCTTCGAGCTGCCCGGCACGCCCTTCCCGGAGTCCACCTTGCAGGAGGAGCAGCAGCCCTGGCTGGAGCTGTGGCGCACCGGGGTCTTCCCCGCCCCGGCCGGGGACGCCCCGCCCGGCCCCGGGCTGGTCGCCCCGCACTGGCGGGACATGCTGGAGACCGCCCCGGCGGACCCGCTCACCGAGTACCACCTCGGGGTGGCCCAGTGGCACGCCGGCGACGTCGCCCAGGCGGTACGCAGCTGGGAGCGCGGGCTGGCGCAGGCGCCCTCGCGCTGGCCGCTGCTGCGCTGCCTGGCGGCGGCCGACGCCCTGGCCGGGAACACGGAGCGGGCCGCCGACCGCTACGCGGAGGCCTTCGAGGGCCTGGCGGGGGAGGGCCGGGGCGGTGCGGCCTGGGCGGCGGCCGAGGCGGCCCTGGGGCGGGAGGCGATGACGGCCCTGCTCGCCGCCGGGCGCCTGGCGGCGGCGCGGGCCGTCTGGGACCGGCTGCGGCCGTCGCTGCGCGAGCAGGGCCGGTTCCGGCTGCTGGCCGCCCGGCTGCTGGCGGCCGAGGGGCACGTGGGCGCGGCCAGGCGGGTCTTCGAGGACGGCTTCGAGATCGCCGACCTGCGGGAGGGGGAGGAGACCCTGTCCGAGGTGTGGGCCGCCCTGACGGACCGCCCCCTGCCCCCGGAGTACGACTTCCGGATGCGCCCGCCGCAGTGACGCGGTCCTCATGGTCCTCATGGTCCTGATGGTCCTCATGTGGTCATACGCGGCACAGCAGTTCGCCGTTCAGGACCGAGAACCACGCGTCGGGGGCCTTCCTCCAGGCGTGCCAGGCTTCGGCGACGGCGGCCAGGCCCTCCGGGGTGGCGTGGCCGCCCTCCGTCGCGACGGAGGCGTAGGAGGAGGCGGTGGTGCGGTCCGCCCACAGGGAGGACCACCAGGAGACCTCCTCCGGCGTCGCGTAGCACCAGGCCGTCGCCGAGGCCTCCACCTCGGTGAACCCGGCCGCCCGCGCCCAGGACAGCAGCCGCCGCCCGGCGTCCGGTTCGCCGCCGTTGGCGCGGGCGACCCGCCGGTACAGGCTCTGCCACTCCTCCAGGCCCGGCGTCGCCGGGTACCAGGTCATCGCCGCGTAGTCGGCGTCCCGTACCGCGACGATCCCGCCGGGCCGGCACACCCGGCGCATCTCGCGCAGGGCCCGCACCGGGTCGCCGACGTGCTGCAGCACCTGGTGCGCGTGGACCACGTCGAAGGAGTCGTCGGCGAACCGCAGGGCGTGGACGTCGGCCGTGGCGAAGTCCACCGCCCCGGACAGCCCGCGCTCCGCGGCGTACGCGGCCGCCTGCTCCAGTACACCGGCCGCCGCGTCGACCGCGGTGACGTGGCCGCCGGGGGCGACCAGTTCCGCCAGGTCCGCCGTGATGGTGCCCGGGCCGCAGCCCACGTCCAGCACCCGCATGCCCGGGCGCAGTTCGCCGATCAGGTACGCGGCCGAGTTGGCGGCGGTGCGCCAGCGGTGCGAGCGCAGCACGGACTCGTGGTGGCCGTGGGTGTACAGCGCGGTCTCGTGGGCGTCGTGGGTGTCGTTCATGGCGGACTCCTCGTCGTCGAAGGTCGTCGAAGGCGTTGTGATCACCGTAGGCGATCCGCTCGCGATTCGAGATCCACGTTTTGACATGTGGACAACATCCTTGCGGGACATGGGATCTGGCCGGGTCGGTGGCAGGGCGGGTCAGGGGCGAGGAGAGTTGGGCCCAGGGGGCGGCGCACCTCGGGGCGAAGGACGGTGAGACCCATGCCGCGGACGCTGCTGGAATGGCACGCCGCCGCGTTGCGGCTCTTCGGTGAGCGGGTGCGGGCCGTCGGGGCCTCCCAGTGGGACGCGGCCACCCCCTGCACCGAGTGGACCGTGCGCGACCTGGTCAACCACGTCACCGGCGAGCAGCTGTGGATCCCGCCGCTGGTCACCGAGGGGCGCACGGTGGCCGAGGTCGGCGACGCGCTCTCCGGCGACCTGCTGGGCGAGGACCCGCAGGCCGCCTGGGACCGGGCCGCGGCCGCCGGGCACGCGGCCTTCGCCGAGCCCGGCGCGCTGGAGCGGACGGTCACGCTCTCGTACGGGCCCACGCGCGGATCGGCGTACTGCTCGGAGCTGACGGCGGACTGCGTCGTGCACGCCTGGGACCTCTCGCGGGCCATCGGCGCGGACGACCGGCTGCCCGCCGACCTCGTCGAGTTCTCCATCAAGGAGGTCATGCCGTACGCCGACGGACTCGCCGCGAGCGGGATGTACGCGGAACCGCTGGAGGTGCCGGCCGGTGCGGACGCGCAGACCCGGTTGCTGGCCCTCCTGGGGAGGAAGGGCTGAGGGGAAAGCCCGACGGGCCTGTCATGGTTGACGGGCGTATCGGTGTAAATAATCGTATAAAGGGCAGGTCGATCGGTGGCGGCGTCGGAAGGCGGGCACGTGTCGGGGATGGCCGAGGGCATGACGGAAGGGCTCGCCGGGCTCTGGCGCCGCCCGTCACCGGAGGGGCGCGGGCCGGTCAGGTACGGGCCCCCCGCCCCCGAGCCCGGCCTGCCGGTCCTGCCCGAGCTGACCTCCGTGCTCGCCGCCGCCGCGGACCGGGCCGCCCCGGAACCCCCCGGCGGCGGGCAGCCGCTGCGCGAGGCCGCATGCCGCCACTGGGCCCGGCGCGGGCTCGCCACCGCCCCCGAGAACGTGGCCGCCGGGCCCGGCGCGCCCGCCCTGCTGCTGGCCCTGCTCGGCGCGTACGGCGGCGACGTGCTGCTGCCCCGGCCGTGTCCCGCCTGGTGGACCCCCCAGGTCCGGCTGCTGGGACGGCGGGCCTACCACGTGCCCACCCCGGCGGAGTGCGGCGGCGTACCCGACCCGTACGCCCTGCTGGAGACCGTGCGGCGGGTCCGCGCCGAGGGCGGCGACCCGCGCGTACTGCTGCTGTCGGTGGCCGACGACCCGACCGCGACCGTGCCGCCGCCCGAGATGGTGCGCGAGGCGTGCGAGGCGGCCGAGGCCGCCGGGCTGTTCGTGGTCAGCGACGAGAGCTGGCGCGACACCGTGCACCGGCCGCACGACACGCTCGTGCTGAGCCCCGCCGAGATGCTCCCCGACCGGGCCGCCGTCCTCGTGGACCTCGCCGGAGCACTGCTGCCGGGCGGCTGGCCCGCCGCCGTGGTCCGCTTCCCCGACACCCCGAGCGGCACCTGGCTGCGCGCCCGCACCCTCGACGTCCTCACCGCCACCGGCGCGCTGGTCGCGACACCCGTCGCGGTGGCCGCCGCGCACGCCCTCGACGAACCCGACGCCGTCGCCGGGCGCGCCTACGCGGCGGCCGCCCTGCACGGCACGGTGGCCGCCGCCGCGCACCGGGTGCTGCTGGCCGCGGGCGCCCTCGCCCGGCCCCCGCAGGCCGGCCGGCACCTCTACGCCGACCTCACCCCGCTGCGCGCGGGCCTCGCCCGGCAGGGGGTCGGGGACGCGATGGAACTGGAGGACTGGCTCGGGGCCCGGCTGGGCACGGCCACACCCGGCGGACAGCGCTTCGCCGACGAACTGGGCGCACCGCGCGTACGGCTGTCGACCGGGCCGCTGCTGGGAGCCACCCCGGGCGAACGGCTCGCCGCGCTGGGCGCCCCCGACCCGCTGACGCTGCCGCAGGTCCGGGACGGGCTCGACCGGCTCGGGTCGGTGCTCGCCGGACTGGCCGACTGACGTGCGGCCCGCGCCGGCAGGCCGCCGCCGAACGGAGACTTCGAGATGAGGGACCAGCCGGACGCCGTGACCACCGCCCCGCCGGCCGACGGCCCCGGGGGCCCCGCCGCCGCGCTGCCGGGGCGCCCGACCCGGCGCCCGCCCGCGCCCGCCGGACCCCCGCCCGGCCCCGCGCCTTCGGTCGCGCCCGCCGCGCCCCGCCCGCTCGGCGAACACCGCCTCTGGCCGAGGTCGTTCGCGGACCGGCTGACCACCCCGCTGCCCGGGCTGCGCGCCTTCGCCCGGCTGGCTCGCGAGGGCGCCTTCCGGCCCGGGGCGGAGGGGCTGAGCGGGATCCCCGACCTGCCGTACGAGCCCGCGCCGCTGCCCGCGGTGCCCCCGGGCGCAGTGTGCGCCACCTGGGCCGGGCACGCCAGCTGGGTGCTCCGGACCGGCGGCCTGACGGTGCTGACCGACCCCGTGTGGTCCCGGCGGATCCTGGGGACCCCGGCGCGGGTGACTCCCGTCGGGGTGCCGTGGGAGGAACTGCCGCCCGTGGACGCGGTGGTGATCAGCCACAACCACTACGACCACCTCGACGCCCCCACCCTGCGGCGGCTGCCGCGCGACACCGCGCTCTTCGTCCCGGCCGGGCTCGCCCGCTGGTGCCGCCGCCGGGGCTTCACCCGGGTGACGGAGCTCGACTGGTGGGAGTCGGCCGAACTGGGCGGCGTACGCTTCGAGTTCGTCCCCGCACACCACTGGTCCAAGCGCTCCCTGCTGGACACCTGCCGCACCCTGTGGGGCGGCTGGGTGCTCACCGACACGGCGCGAGCCCGGAAGGTGTACTTCGCGGGTGACACCGGCTACGGCCACTGGTTCGGGGAGATCGGCCGCCGGCACCCCGGCATCGACCTCGCCCTCCTGCCGATCGGCGCCTACGCCCCGCGCTGGTGGCTGCGCGACGTGCACGCCGACCCGGAGGAGGCCGTGCGGGCCTGTCTGGACCTCGGGGCCCGCAGGATGGCCCCGATGCACTGGGCCACCTTCGTGCTGTCGGCGGAGCCCGTCATGGAGCCCCTGCGCCGCGCCCGCGCCGCCTGGGCCCGCGCCGGGCTGCCCCGCGAGGACCTCTGGGACCTGCCGATCGGCGCGTCCCGCGGCTTCTAGGCCCTGCTTTCGGATCAGGCCCGGCCCGCCGCCGGTTCCGCCGCTCCCTTCGGCTTCGGCTTCGCGACCACGTGCATCCGCTCGCCCTGCTTCCCGAAGAGGCTGAGGATCTCCACGGGCCGCCCGTCGGCGCTGCCGAACCAGTGGGGGGTCCGGGTGTCCCACTCGGCGGCCTCGCCGGGGCCGAGGACCAGATCGTGCTCGGCCAGCACCAGCCGCAGCCGGCCGGTCAGCACGTACAGCCACTCGTAGCCCTCGTGCGTGCGCAGGTCGGGGTCGGCGCCCCGGTCCGGGATGACCATCTTGTACGCCTGGAGCGGGCCCAGACCCTGGGTCAGCGCCACGGACGTTCCGCCGTGCCGCATCGCGCGGGGCGTCATCCGCACCCGGGGATCGCCCACCGCAGGCGCCCCGACCAGGTCGTCCAGGGCCACCCGGTAGGCACGGGCGAGTGGGAGCAGCAGCTCCAGGCTCGGCCGCCGCTGCCCGGACTCCAGCCGGGACAGGGTGCTCTTGGAGATCCCGGTCTCCTCGGACAGCGCGGCCAGGGTGAGACCGTGCCGGTCCCGCAGCCGCCTGAGCCGGGGGCCGACCTCGTCGAGGACGGCGCGGTGGGAGGAGGGTCCGTCCGGGCTGGCATCCATGCGGGCATTCCATCCCACCGTCCCGGAAACGGCAACAGGGGTTGCCGCGCGGCCGCGGCGGAGCACCGGACCACCGAGATCACGTGCCCGTGGAGCCGAGTGAACGTCCGGGACCGGTGCGGGGACGTCTACGCCGCCGAGGTCTGCGGCGAGCACCGGGTCCTGCGCGGCGGCGGCCGGCTTCGACGAGCACTGGCCCTGCCGCGCCTCCGCCCGCCGCCGCAGCCACCCGGCGTTCCCGCTCGGCGTGGGCTTGCGGCTCGCCCGCTCCGCCGCGCGCTGAACCGGCGGGCTCAGGGCCCACGGTCCGGCAGGAAACGGGCCGACTTCAGGGCCAGTTGCTCCGCGAAGTAGGCCTGCGCGTCGGGCCGCATCCGGGCCAGCGCCACCATCCCGGTGATGATGACGTCGCACACCTCGTCGTGCACGTCGTCCCAGCTGTGCGAGTGCCCCTTGCGCGGGTTGCTCCCCGTCGCGCCGATCACCGCCTGCGCGGCCTCGCCGAACTCCTCGCCGATCTTCAGCACTTGGAGCACGTGGCTGTGCGGAGGATGCACCCCGCGGGCGGCGGCGGCCGCTTCGAAGCGGGAGGCGAGGGCGCGGACCGTGTCCCAGGAGGCGGAGTTCACGGCCGGACCCTGCCCGGCCGCAGCCGCCGCCACACCCCCGGGGCCACGCTGATCAGCAGCGTCAGGCCCACCGCCAGCACCACGCCCTTCCACGGCTCGGAGAACAGCGAGCCGCCCAGGATCCCGATCAGGCCGTACGTCGCGGCCCACGCCACGCAGGCGGGCGCGTCCCCCCGGGCGAACCGGCGCAGCGGCAGCCCGCCCAGCAGGCAGGCCACCATCACCGGGATCCGGCCCGCCGGGACCAGCCTGGACAGCACCAGCACCAGCACCAGCACCCCGTGCTCGTCGAGCCCCCGCCGCGCCCGCTCCAGCCGCTCCGGTTCGGCCCGCCCCCGCAGGGACTCCAGCCACCGCGAGCCGCCCCGCGAACGCGCCCCGCGCGACCCCAGCCAGTACAGCGCGACGTCCCCGGCGAAGGCGGCCAGCGCGGCCACCGCGATCACCAGCAGCACCCCGAGGGGCAGCGACCGCTGGTGGAACGCCACCACCGCCGCCGAACTCACCAGCGCCCCCGTAGGGATCACCGGCACCAGCGCCCCCAGCGCCACCAGCACGAACAGCGCCGGGTAGCCGACCGCCTGCTGCGTGGTCTCCGGCGGCACCCGGCCCACCACCTCCGCCGCCACCCGCCACGGCGTCACGGCAGCAGCACCCGCTCCCCGTGCCCGGGGACCCGTACCGTCACCTTCGGAGCGAGCTGCCCCGCCCGCCGGGCGAACTCCCCGCCCGGCGCGTGGAACTCGTGCGGCCGCACCGCGTCCATCCCGATCGGCCAGTACGTCCCGTAGTGCACCGGCACCGCCGCCGCTGGAGCCAGCTCCGCCAGGGCCCGAGCCGCCCGCTCCGCGTCCAGGTGCCCCGGCCCCAGGTACGGCCCCCAGCCCCCGACCGGCAGCAGCGCCACGTCCACCGGACCGACCTCCTCGGCCATGGTGTCGAACAGGCCGGTGTCCCCGGCGAAGTACGTGCGCGCCGCGCCCTGCACCACGTACCCCAGCGCCGGCGCCCGCTGCGGCCCGAACGGCACCCGCCGCCCGTCGTGCCGGGCGCTCACCGCCCGGACCCGTACGCCGTCCCGTACGCCGACCTCCTCGCCCGGGACCACCTCCGTCACCACCAGCCCCCGCGCCCCCGCGAGCCGCGCCAGCCCCGGCACCGCCCGGCGCGCCCCGCGCGGCACCACCAGCCGGGTGCCGGGCGCCAGCAGGCCCAGCGAGGGCAGGTGCAGATGGTCGGCGTGCAGGTGCGAGACCAGCACCACGTCCGCCTCCGCCGCCTCCGGCGGGGGCACCGCCCCGCGCCGGCGCCGCAGGTGCGCGAGCCGCCGGGCGAACAGCGGATCGGTCAGCACCCGCACGCCCGAGTCCCGTACCGCACACGTGGCATGACCCCACCAGGTGATCTCCACCGCCACCCCGGCACCCCCTTCCCTCCGGCTACGAGCCTAGGACGATCCCTGCCCGCCCGCGCGGAAGCAGAACCCGGCGCACCCCTCCTCCCCGGGCCCGGATCGGAGTAGGGTCGGGCGCCATGGATGCGCTGCGCGTGGCCGCGATCGCCAGCCTGGCCCCGCTGGAGGAACTCGACGCCGACCCCTTCGCCGTGGACACCCGCGGCCAGCACGCCATGTGCGCGCGCTGGGCCGCGGAGCAGGGGTACGTGGTCACCCGGCAGTTGCTCTTCTACGGGCTGCGGACCGACCACTGCGGGCTCTGGCGCGACGTGGACGCCGGACAGGTCGACCTGTTCGTCGCCCCCAACCGCCGGGTCCTGGCCCGCGCGCTGCGCTCCGTCGAGGAGTTCACCGCCGAGTGCGAGCGGCGCGGCGTACGGCTGGAGACCGCCGGGCTCGAAGAGCCGGCCTACACCTCCGCGATGAAGGCCGAGGTGCACCGCCGGCTGTCCATGCCGACCGCCGGCTACGACGGCACCTGACCGACGGCACCTGACCGACGGCACCCGAGATGCCGGCGCCCGCCGGCCGCCGGCCCGCCGCGTCCCGTACTCCCGTGCGCCACCCGTGCCGACCGGCCGCTCCCGCCGCCCTGTGCGACGCTGGCGGAGGGGACCGCGGGCCGGGCGCGGGCCGGGGAGCGAGGCGGGTGCGGCGTGTGGCGGGAGCGGTTGCGCTGGCGGGCCGTGGGCGGGGCGCTGGTGCGCGTGGTGCTCGTCTGGGCGGCGTCCACCCTGACCATGCTCGCGCTCGCCGGGATCCTGCCGGACTTCCGCCTCCAGTCCGCCGACGGTGACAGCCTCACCCGGATCGGGCTGACGGCGGCCTGGGGCGCCGGGGCCTTCGGCCTGCTGAGCGCGCTGGTGTGGCCGGTCCTGGTACGGGCGCTGCTGCTGGTGCCCGCCCTCGTGCTCGGGCTGCTCGTGTTCTTCCTCAACGGCTCACTGCTGCTGATGGCCCTCAGCCTGATCCCCGCCGGGCGGGGCGCGGCGGTCGCCCCCGAGACGGCGGTGGTCGTGGCCGCCGTGATGTCCGCCGTGGCCTCGGCCACCTCCACCGCGCTCGCGGTGCGCGACGACGAGGCGTACCGGCGCCGGCTCTACCGGCTCGCCGACCGGCGCCGCCGCCGGTTCGGGGCGCCCCCCGGCGGCAGCCCCGGACTGGTCTTCCTCCAGCTCGACGGGGTCGGGTACGAGGCCCTGCGCCGGGCCGCGGCCGAGGGGCTGATGCCCACGGCGGCCGGCTGGCTGGAGCACAGCCACCGCGTCATGCCCTGGCACACGGACTGGTCCAGCCAGACCGGCGCCAGCCAGCTCGGCATCCTGCACGGCTCCAACTTCGACGTCCCGGCCTTCCGCTGGTACGAGAAGGACACCGGCGAGGTGATGGTCTGCAACCGGCCCACCAGCGCCGCCGAACTCCAGCGCCGGGCCGTCGCCCGGACCCGGGACGGCGGTCTGCTCACCCTCGACGGAGCCAGCCGGGGAAACCTGTTCAGCGGGGGCGCCGACCAGCTGGCGCTGGTGCTGTCCGTCGCGGCCCGGCGGGGCCGCGCCAACCGCTCCCGCGCGGGCTACTTCGCGTACTTCTCCGATCCGGCCAACGCCGTGCGCACCGCGCTCTCCTTCGTCGCCGAGGCGGGCCGCGAGATCGGCCAGTCGCTGCGCTCACGGCTGCGCGGGGACCGCCCCCGGGTGGCCCGGGGCGGGCTCTATCCGCTGATCCGGGCCTTCGCGACGGTGGTCGAGCGGGACGTGGTGGTCGCCGCGGTGATCGGGGACATGCTCGCGGGCCGCGCGGCCGTCTACGCCGACCTGGTCGCCTATGACGAGGTCGCGCACCACTCGGGCCCGCAGGGCCGGGACACCGACCGGGTGCTGGCCCGGCTCGACCGGAGCCTCGCGCTGATCGCCCGGGTCGCCGAGCACGCTCCCCGGGAGTACCGCGTCGTGCTGCTGTCGGACCACGGCCAGAGCCCGGGGGAGACCTTCCTCGGCCGGTACGGGCTCAGCCTGAAGGACCTGGTCCGGGCGGGGTGCGGGCTGCCCGTCTCGCGCAGGGCCGGCCGTACCCGCAGCGGGGCCGAGGCCCGCGCGGCGGTGCTGGCGGCCCTGCACCGGCCCGTGGAGGAGGAGGCGGAGGAGGCCCGTCCGGGACCGGGGCCCGGCCCGGTGGTGCTGGCTTCGGGCAACCTCGGGCTGATCTCCTTCCCGGACCTGCCGGGGCGGGCGTCGCGGGCGCGGATCGAGCGGGCGCACCCCGCCCTGCTGCCCACCCTGGCCAACCACCCGGGCGTGGGCTTCCTGCTGGTGGACGGGGAGGTGCTGGGCCCGGACGGGGCGGTGGCGCGGCTGGACGTACCGGGGGAGGCGGAGGCGCTGCTGGCCCCCTTCGGGCCGGGCGCGGCCCGGGCCGTGCGCCGGACGGACTCCTTCCCGCACGTGGCCGACATCATGGTCAACTCGGCGTACGACCCGGGAACCGGCGCCGTGCACGCCTTCGAGGAGCAGATCGGCTCGCACGGCGGGCTGGGCGGGGAGCAGGCCCACCCCTTCCTGATGTGGCCGACCGTGCTGTCGGAGCCGGACCCGGAGCCGGTGGGCGCCGAAGCCGTGCACGCGGTGCTGCGCCGCTGGCTGCGCGAGGCGGACGGCCCCCAGGTTCCGCTGTCCCCGCGGGAGGATTACCGGCCGGGAGCCCCTTCGGGTGGAATCCTTCCTTCCGGGGAGGTCCCCGCGCCGGACGAAACCCGGTGATTTGGCGCCCACTTCGCGGTGGTCAACCATGTGTTGACCTGCCCAGCATGTGAGACACCCAGAGGCGCACCACCGATGACCAGCACCGCAGCCCCGCCCGCCGAAGTCACAGCACCCCCGCAGGCCCCCCGCCGGCAGGACCGGCACGCCCGCAGCTTCGGCCTCCCGGTCGCCGTCTGCCTGGTCATGGGCAACGTCATCGGCGGCGGGATCTTCCTGCTTCCCGCCTCGGTCGCGCCCTTCGGCACCATCAGCCTCCTCGCCTTCGCCGTCCTGACCCTCGGCGCGATCGCCCTCGCCCTCGTCTTCGGCCGCCTCGCGCAGCGCCATCCGCAGACCGGCGGCCCGTACGTGTACGTGCGCGCCGCCTTCGGCGACTTCGCGGGCTTCCTCGCCGCGTACAGCTACTGGATGACCGCCTGGGTCTCGAACGCGGCGCTCGCCGTGGCCTCCGTCGGCTACCTCGCGGTGCTGTTCCCGGCCGTCGGGGAACACCGGTGGTCCATGTGCCTGGCCGCCCTGGCCGTGCAGTGGCTGCCCGCCCTGTCCAACCTGGCCGGCACCCGGTACGTGGGCGCCGTCCAGGTGGTCGCGACCGTCCTGAAGCTGGTCCCGCTGCTGCTCGTGGCCGTGGGCGGACTGTTCTTCTTCGACCCGGCGAACCTCGGCCCCTTCCAGGCCACCGACCAGAGCCCCGTGGGGGCGGTCTCCGCCTCCGCCGCGATCCTGCTCTTCAGCTACATCGGCGTCGAGTCCGCCGCCGTCAGCGCGGGCGAGGTCCGCGACCCGGCGCGCAACGTCGGCCGGGCCACCGTCCTCGGCACCGTCGGCGCCGCCACCGTGTACCTGCTCGGCACCCTGTCGGTCTTCGGCCTGGTCGCCCACGAGAAGCTGGTCTCCTCCCAGGCCCCCTTCACGGACGCCGTGAACGCCGTCTTCGGCGGCACCTGGGGCGGCACCCTCGTCGCCGGCGCGGCCGTGGTCTCGATGCTCGGCGCCCTGAACGGCTGGACCCTGCTCAGCGCGCAGACCCCGTACGCGGCCGCCAAGGACGGGCTCTTCCCGAAGGCCTTCGAGAAGAAGCAGCGCGGGGTCCCGGTCGTCGGCGTGGCCGTCACGGTCGTCCTGGCCTCCGCCCTCACCGTCTACAACTACACGGCGGGCTCGGCACGCGTCTTCGAGATCCTCGTCCTGGTCACGACCTTCACCGCGACCGTCCCCTACCTGCTCTCCACCGCCGCCCAGCTCTACTTCCTGGCCTCGGGCCAGACCGACCGGGTCCGGCGCGGGCGGCTCGTCCGCGACGCCGTCCTCGCCGGCACGGCCTTCGCCTTCTCGATGTGGCTGGTCGCCGGGTCCGGCTACGCGGCCGTCTACCAGGGCGTGCTGTTCCTCTTCGCGGGCGTCCTCGTCTACGCGCTGATGGCCGCCCGCAAGCGCCGCGCGGCCGGTACGGCCGCGGGGTAATTTGGAAGAAAGACCGGCCAGGGGGGCTCCGAGGGGTCGCCATGTCCGCGATCAGCAACACCATCGACATCGACCGCAGGCCCGAGGACGTCTTCGCCTACGTGACGGACCCCACGCACCTGCCCGAGTGGCAGGACAGCGCCGTGGCCGCCGTCCCCATGGGCGACCTGCCCGTGCACGTCGGCTCCAGGGTCGCCATCACCCGGCAGTTCGGCAAGCGGAGGATCCCCACCATGGTGGAGTTCACCGAACTCGACCCGCCGCGGAGCTGGCACATCCACGGCGTCGACGGGCCGGTCCGGCCCGACGTGCACGGCAGGATCGAGCCCCTCGACAACGGGACGCGCTCACGCGTGACGCTGTCGGTCGACTTCGAGGGCCACGGCCTGGGCCGGGGCCTGGTCCCCCTGGTGGTGAAGCCCAGGCTCCGCAAGGAGATGCCGCGCAGCGAGGAGAAGCTCAAGCACCTCCTGGAGCACTGACCGCCGCGGAGACGCGGAGCACGCGGAACACGCGGAAACACGGAGGCCCGCGCCGTTACGGCGCGGGCCTGCGGTGTGTCCGGTACCGGGAGCGGATCAGTCCAGGTAGTCGCGCAGGACCTGCGAACGCGACGGGTGGCGCAGCTTCGACATGGTCTTGGACTCGATCTGGCGGATGCGCTCACGGGTGACCCCGTACACGCGGCCGATCTCGTCCAGCGTCTTCGGCTGGCCGTCGTTGAGGCCGTAGCGCATGGAGACCACGCCCGCCTCACGCTCGGAGAGCGTGCCCAGGATCGACTGGAGCTGCTCCTGGAGGAAGGTGAAGGACACGGCGTCGGCCGGGACGACCGCCTCGGAGTCCTCGATGAGGTCACCGAACTCGCTGTCGCCCTCCTCACCCAGCGGGGTGTGCAGGGAGATCGGCTCGCGGCCGTACTTCTGGACCTCGATGACCTTCTCGGGGGTCATGTCGAGTTCCTTGCCCAGCTCCTCCGGGGTGGGCTCGCGGCCCAGGTCCTGGAGCATCTGGCGCTGCACACGGGCGAGCTTGTTGATGATCTCGACCATGTGGACGGGGATGCGGATGGTGCGCGACTGGTCGGCCATGGCACGCGTGATCGCCTGCCGGATCCACCAGGTCGCGTACGTGGAGAACTTGAAGCCCTTGGTGTAGTCGAACTTCTCCACCGCGCGGATCAGACCGACGTTGCCTTCCTGGATCAGGTCCAGGAAGAGCATGCCGCGGCCGGTGTAGCGCTTGGCCAGCGAGACCACGAGGCGGAGGTTGGCCTCCAGCAGGTGGTTCTTGGCCCGGCGGCCGTCCTCGACGAGGATCTCCAGCTCGCGCTTGAACGCGGGCTTGTGGTCCTCCTCCTCTTCGAGCTTGTACTCGGAGAACAGGCCCGCCTCGATGCGCTTGGCGAGCTCGACCTCCTGCTCGGCGTTGAGGAGCGGCACCTTGCCGATCAGCTTCAGGTAGTCCTTGACCGGGTCGGCGGTGGCACCGGCCACCATGACCGTCTGCGCCGGAGCGTCGTCCTCGTCCTCGTCGGACAGCACGAAGCCCTGGCCCGCGGCCTTGGGCGCCTCCTCCTCGGTCTCGTCGGCGAGGTCCTCGACGGCCCAGTCCTCACCCTCGACGGCGGGGTTCTCGGCGTCGTCGGCGTCCTTGGCGCCGGCCTTCTTCGAGGCGGCGGTCTTCTTGGTGGCCGTGGCCTTCTTGGCGGCGGCCTTCTTGACCACGCGCTTCTTCGGCTCGGCGGCGGCCTCGGCCGACACCTCCTCCGACGCGGCGGCCGACGGAGCGGATATCGCCGCGGCGGCGGCCGGGGCGGCAGCGGTGGCGGAGGCCTTGCGCGCGCCGATGGGGCGCGGCGGGGCGACCGCCTTCTTCGTCACGGTGCGGGCCGGGGCGGCAGCTGCCTTGCGGGGCTTCTTGGCAGCAGCCTTCGTGGCGGGGGCGGCGCTGACGTGGAGGGCGACACCCTCCTCGTCCAGGACCTGGTTCAGGCTGCGCAGGACCCGCTTCCACTGGTCCACCGGGATGCGGCCGGCCTCGAAGGCCTGGCGGACATCGTCACCGTTGATGTGACCCTGCTCGCGGCCGCGCTCGACGAGCGCGACCAGGGCCTCGGATTCGGCGATCTCCGGAGGGAACGTACGGGACGGGCTGAGCGACACAAGGAGCCTCTCGTTGCGAACAGATAAGGAGTGGGCGGGACATCATCGCGCGGACTCGGGAAACAGACCGAAGCGGGTCTGTATTCCGGGGCCGCGCGAGGACACCTGTCGGTTCATCGCCTGCCCGAGTCGATTCGTTACGCGCTGAATTGAGTGACCTGCGCCACGCTGTGGCCGCGCAACCGATCCGGAGTGGATCCGTCCGCACCTCGGGTCACTCCTTCTTCCGGGCCTCGATGAGGAAACGGGCGGTGTGCGCGACGAACGGACCCTCGCGCCCGATCCGTTCGTGGAGCTCGCGCAGCCGGTCCCGGTACTGCCCGACCGTGAAGCCGGGAACCATCCAGATCACCTTCCTCAGGAAGTAGATCACGGCCCCGATGTCGTGGAACTCGGTACGCAGCCGCTCGGAGCGCAGGTCGGTGATCTCCAGACCGGCCCGGGTGGCGTCGGCGACCGCGTCGTCGGGGTGGCGGGCGCGCCTGACCTCCTCCGGCTGCGGGCCGAGGAAGTACTCGACGAGCTCGAAGACGCTCGCCGGACCCACCTGCTGCGACAGGTAGGTGCCGCCCGGTGCCAGCACCCGGGCGATCTCGTCCCACCAGATGGTCACCGGGTGCCGGCTCGCGACCAGCTCGAAGGCCTCGTCCCCGAAGGGCAGCGGAGGCTCGTCGGCGTCCGCCACCACCACCGCGCCCAGCGGGTGCAGCAGCCGGGTCGCCCTGTCGATGTTCGGCGGCCAGGACTCCGTGGCGGCCGTCAGCGGGGGCAGCGGGCCCGCTCCGGCGAGCACCTCGCCCCCGCCGGTCTGGATGTCCAGGGCCGAGCGGACGGTGGCCAGGCGCTCGGCCAGCAGCCGCTGGTAGCCCCAGGAGGGCCGCTGCTCGGTGGCCCGGCCGTCGAGCCAGGAGAAGTCCCAGCCGTCGACGGAGACGGACTCGGCCTCGGCGACGAGATGGTCGAAAGTGCGCGTCATGTCTCGATCGTCCCAGCTCGGGCCCCGGTCATCCACCGGATATGTCGACTACAGTGGGCCCCGGGCCGTGACTGGCGTTCGGGTGGATCACCACCGGGGAGCGGCCCGGCGTACACCTCCGCGGTCCGTACGCCGTATGCCGCGCGCCTGGGCGAACCGCGATCCGCAGCGACGTTCAGGAGACCCCGTGACGACTGCCCCCACCGCCACCGCCCAGCTCATGGACGGCACCGCCCTCGCCCGCCGCGTCTCGGAGCGCACCGCCGCCCTCGCGGCGAAGATCACCGAGCGCACCGGCACCGCGCCCTGCTTGGCCACCGTCCTCGTCGGCGAGGACCCCGCGTCCGTGACCTACGTCAAGATGAAGCAGAACCGCTGTGCCAAGGCCGGGATCACCTCCCGCCACGTGGAGCTGCCGGCCGAGACCACCACCGAGGAGCTCGTCGCCGCGATCACCGCCCTCTCCGAGGACCCGGAGATCAGCGGCATCCTGCTCCAGCACCCCGTCCCGCACCACATCGACGAGCGCGCCGCCTTCGAGGCCATCGCCCCCGGCAAGGACGTCGACGGCGTGACCATGCACTCCTTCGCCGCCATGGGCTTCGGCCTGCCCGGCTTCGTCTCCTGCACCCCCGGCGGCATCATGCGCCTGCTGGAGGAGTACGACGTGGACCTCACCGGCAAGCACGCCGTCGTCGTCGGCCGCAGCGCGATCCTGGGCAAGCCCGCCGGGATGCTGCTGCTGGAGAAGAACGCCACCGTCACCTACTGCCACTCCCGCACGCAGGACCTGTCCTCGATCGTGCGCCAGGCGGACGTCCTGGTCGCCGCGGTCGGCAAGGCCGAGTTCATCCGGGGCGAGGACATCAAGCCCGGCGCGGTCGTCCTGGACGCCGGCTACAACGAGGGCAACGTCGGCGACGTCCACTTCGAGTCGGCCGCCGCCCGCGCCTCCCTCATCACCCCGGTGCCCGGCGGCGTCGGCCCGATGACCATCGCGGTCCTGCTGGAGCAGACCGTCCGGGCCGCCGCGGCCCAGGCCGCGCTGGACCTCGCGGAGCTCTGAGGCGATCATCTTGTGGCGCGGCCCCGCGTGACGGCCGCGCCACAAGCTTGGGGGACTCGGATGGACCTGTTCGCACCGCTCGACCTGCCGGGGGGCACCACTCTTCCCAACCGTCTCGCCAAGGCCGCCATGGAGGAGAGCTTCGCCGCCCAGCCCGGCCAGCTCCCCGACGCGCGCATGGAGCGGCTGTACGCCCGCTGGGCGCGCGGCGGCGCCGGACTGGTCATCACCGGCAACGTGATGGTCGACCGGCGCGCCCTGACCTCCCCGGGCACCGTCGTCCTCGACGAGCACTCCCCGCCGGAGCCCTTCCGCCGCTGGGCCGCCGCCGCGACCTCGGGCGACGCCCGGGTCTGGATGCAGATCAACCACCCCGGCCGCCAGGTCGGCTCCGACATGCCCGGCACCGCATGGGCCCCCTCCGCCGTCCCCGTCAGCCTCGGCCGGCACACCAAGCGCTTCGCCCACCCCACCGCCATGACCGAGGCCGACATCGAGGCGACGATCGCCCGGTTCGCCCTCACCGCCGGACGGGCCGAGGAAGCGGGCTTCCACGGGGTGCAGGTCCACGCCGCGCACGGCTACCTGCTCAGCCAGTTCCTCTCCCCGCTCGTCAACCGGCGCACCGACCGCTGGGGCGGCGGCCTGGACAACCGCGTACGGATGCTCACGCAGACCGTCGCAGCCGTCCGGGCCCGGGTCTCGGCCGGCTTCGCGATCGGGGTGAAGCTGAACGCCGCCGACTTCCAGCGCGGGGGCTTCGACAGCGAGGAGGCCGCCCAGGTCATCGCGGCCCTCGACGGCCTCGGAGTGGACCTGGTCGAACTGTCCGGCGGCACCGTCGAGAGCCCCGCCAGCATGGGCCACACCACCGACCAGCGGACCCTGGAGCGGGAGGCCTACTTCCTCTCCCTCGCGGAGCGCCTGCTGGAGACCGCGGCCGTGCCGCTGATGCTGACCGGCGGCATCACCCGCCGCGCCACCGCCGAGGAGGCCCTGGCCCGCGGGGTCGCCGTCGTCGGCATGGCCTCCGCCCTGGCCCTGCGCCCCGACCTGCCCGAGCGCTGGCGCGCCGGCGAGGACGTACGGGTGGCCGTGCCCCGGATCGCCTGGCGGGACCGGAGCCTGGCGGCCGCGGGCACGCTGGCCCTCGTACGCTTCCAGCTGGACCGGCTGGCCCAGGGCCTGGAACCCCGCGCACGCGTCTCACCGCGCTGGATCCTCACCGCCGACAGCCTCCGGCACCGCCGCAGGGTCCGTGCGTACGGGGCCTGGCTGGCCCGCGAGCCGGCCTCCGGCGCTCCTGAGACGGCCTCCTAGGCCGTCTCTTTCGGATCTTGCCGGTCAAGCCCGCGCCGTCCGGTGCCGTGCACCGCAGGCCGGAGAGGCTCCCGATTACCGGACGTCCTCGGGTGCCTCGCCAACGCGGCGAGGTGCGGTGCCGGGCGGCGCGGGTCGGGCAAGATCCGGAAGGGCCGGCCTAGCCGGCCTCCTGGCCGACCGGCAGCCCCCGGCGGGCCGCGTCCACGATGGGCGAGCCGCGGAACTCCCGGGCGAGCGCGGCCAGGGGCTGCCCGTCGAGGCGGTACGGGGCGGGTTCCGCGGAGCCGGCGCCCGCGGCGCCGGACCGTTCGGCGGCGGCCCGTGCCCGGCAGGCGGCGGCGAGCATGGCCGCGTCCGCCACCACGGAGGCACCCGCCTCGGTCAGGCCCTGGCGGCGGGCGGCCCCGTACGCGGCCGTCCGTACGGCGGGGTCGAACCAGCTCGCGAGGGCCAGCAGCCCGTCATCGATCACCGACTCGCGGTGGATCAGCCGGATCCCCACCGGTGACCACCAGGTCAGCGGTACCGTCGCCACGCCGAGGTGGGCGAAGCCGCGCAGGGCCTTCCACAGCGGGCGCAGCCGGCGGTACTGGCTGAAGTCCCGCCAGGCCGCCGAGCCGCCGACCATCGGGACGATGAACCCGGTGCCCACCAGCAGCGCCGCCGCAGAGGCGAGCGGCGGGGCCACGTACGTGGACAGGCCGTCCCAGTCGCGGCCCGCCCAGCGGGCTCCGACGGCCACCCACTTCGCGACGAGGTACCCGAGGTCCAGCACCCCGCCGAGGGTCAGCAGCGCCAGACCGGTCCGCAGCGGCCGCAGCGCGGGATCGACCCGCAGCATCCACTTCAGGCAGAGCAGGCTCAGCGCGGCGCTGCCGACGGTGTGCGCCAGCAGGTAGCAGACGATCATCTCGCGCAGCCACGGCGTGTTCGCGTAGTACGTGTCCAGGTCCCGCAGCCGCTCCACGCGCGCGTCCCCGATCACGAAGAAGGCCACGATCAGCACGGTGACCGCGCTGAACACCCCCACCGTCACCCAGGTCGCCCGCCGCAGCCGGACCGCCGGACCCCCCGCCCAGTGCAGGATCAGCACGATGGAGGCCCCCGAGAAGGCCGTCAGCACGCCGTACACCAGCGGGGCGGCGAAGTTGGCCACCCCGGTGAGCCGGTTGACCGCCGCGAGGGACGGCGGGGGCGCCAGGAAGGTGAGCAGGCAGCCGACCACCAGCAGCGCGCACACGGCCCGCATCAGCGGCTGGTCCCAGCCCCGGCGCAGGGCCGGGGCCTTGATCAGCAGGGCCAGCACCAGCACCGATCCCGCGAGGTAGAGCGGCAGGCCGTCCTTCACCGCGCACGGCCGGGGGTGTCGGTACGGAAGTCCGGGGCGGAGGTGGGGGGCATGGGGCGGTGCTTTCTTTCGGACCGCGCGGCGGCGGGGAAGGGCGGGTGCGGTGCGGTGCGGTCAGAGGTTCCAGCCGAGCGAGGACTTGATGCGCTCGGTCCCGTCCGGGAAGGGCTCCCGCCGGGGCGGGGGCAGGAGCGCCTTCAGGATCTTGCCGAGGTGCAGGCCGAAGGTCTCGGCCCGGATCTCGGCCGGATCCTCCCGGTCGGCGCGGGCCGCCGCCTGACGGACCACCGAGTCCAGCGCGGAGTCCGG
The DNA here is from genome assembly GCF_055602105.1 of Streptomyces sp. NPDC037421. Lineage (NCBI taxonomy): Bacteria > Bacillati > Actinomycetota > Actinomycetes > Kitasatosporales > Streptomycetaceae > Streptomyces > Streptomyces sp. NPDC037421. The sequence continues at coordinate 55,941 of NZ_JBVJWV010000015.1, read as the reverse complement.
GCGCAGCAGGTCCGCGAGGCTGCCGTGCGGGCCCGTCAGGCGGGCGGCCACCGCCATGCCGGGGCCGTGGCCGTCGCAGGCGCCCTCCTCGATGTGCCACAGCTCGTGGCAGGCGATCACCAGTTGGTGCTCGGGCCGGGTGCGGGCCTCCACGACGACCAGGTCGCGCTCCTCCAGCTCCAGCCACAGCCCGCTGGCGGTCTCCGGGGGGAAGGGGGCGAAGCGGAACTCCACCGGCCGGCCGCCGCGACGGCGCCCGAAGGCCGCGCACAGGCCCCCGATGATCACCTCGGCCCCGGCCGGGGCCGTGAGCCGCGCCTCCGCCGTCAGCTCGGCGCCGAGCTTCCGCATGGTCCGTGTGGTCCTCATGGCGCTTCCCCCTCGGCGGTATGGTCCGGGCGCGCGGCCCGCGGCTTGGGCCCGGGCCCGCCGGACAGCCCCGCCGGCACCACGGCGCGGCGGCCCCCGGCCGTGGTGGGACCGGGTCGGGCGACGGCTCGCACCGGAAGGTTCTCCGTGTGTCGACAAGGCGTTCGGGTCGGTGGCTCGGTGCGGTGAAGCCTAGCCGCCGGCCCCGCCCCCAACCACCGCATCCCCCACACTGGCCGCCGCGCACACCGAGCGGCAACCGCCATGACCCCGGAGGTAATCGACCCCGCCCGGGGCACGGCGGCACAGTGGGGTCATCGGGTTCCGGGGCCGCGCACTCGGCTCCGGGACCCGTCCCCACCAGCACGTACGACCCCGATGGAGGCTGAACCGCCATGTCCGCGACCCTGCTCGGCAGCATCGCCCGCACCACCGTCCCGCAGACCATGCTGCGCCGCTTCCTCGCCCTGGACGCGGTGGTCACCACCGGCAACGGCCTCGCCTACGCGGCCTTCTCCGCCCCGCTCGGCCGGCTCCTCGGCGTCGGCCAGGCCACCCTCTTCGAACTCGGGCTCTTCCTGACCGCCTTCGGTGCCGGAGTCGGCTGGCTGGCCTCGCGCCGCCGTCCGCCGGTCTTCCCGGTGAAGTTCGTCATCGAGGCCAACTACGCCTGGGCCGCCCTCAGCCTGGTGTCGCTCGCCGTCTGGTTCCGGCCGACCGCGGCCGGCGCGCTGTGGATCCCGGCGCAGGCCCTCACCGTGGCCTCCTTCGCGCTCCTCCAGCAGCTGGCGCTGCGCTCGGCGGCCGGCCCGGGCTCAGGGGCCCAGTGAGCGCAGGTACTTCACCGTCGCCGGGTCGGCCGGGAGGAAGGTCTCGATGGCCAGCTCGGCGACGGTCACGTCCATCGGCGTGTTGAACGTCGCGATCGACGACACGAAGGACAGCAGCTGCCCGTCGTGCTCGATCACCAGCGGCAGCGCGATGTACGGGACCGGCTCGTCCGGTTCGCCGTCGCCCGGGCGCTCCGGTACCGGGTAGGCCGACACCTCCTCGTACAGCGCGCGCAGCGGCGCCGAGCGGGCCAGCGCGATCTGCCGCTCCATCTGGGCCAGCAGGTGCCCGCGCCACTCCCTGAGGTTGCGGATCCGCGGGGCGAGGCCCTCCGGGTGCAGGGTGATCCGCATCGCGTTCAGCGGCGGCGTCAGCAGGTGCTCCGGCAGCCCGTCCAGCAGCATCCCGATGCCCCGGTTGGCGGCCACCACGTCGTACACGGCGTCGACGACCAGCGCCGGGTAGGGCTCGTAGCCGGTCAGCAGCCGCTGCATGCCCTCGCGCAGGGTCTCCATGGCCGGGTCGTCCAGCGCGGTGTGCGGGTAGTGCGGGGCGTAACCCGCCGCGAGCAGCAGCGCGTTGCGCTCCCGCACCGGCACGTCGAGCCGGTCGGCGAGCCGCAGCACCATCTCCTCGCTCGGCCGGGACCGGCCGGTCTCGATGAAGCTGATGTGGCGGGACGAGGAGTCGGCGCGGCCCGCCAGTTCCAGCTGGCTGATCCCGCGCCGCTCCCGCCAGGTCCGCAGCAGGGCGCCGACCGTGGGCGCCGAGGAGGTCGTGGTGGTCATGGCCACGACGGTAGTCGAGCGGAGCCTGACCGGTCAGCCCAGGTCGAAGACGTTCCGCAGGCCGAGACGGTAGCGCCACAGGTCGTGCCGCTTCGCGGGCTCCAGCTCCGGAGGACGGTGGCGCGGGATGACCGCGCACCGCGCCGCACCCGAACCGTCCCGGTCCAGCAGGGCGTTGACGGCCGCGCGGGCCGAGGCGTTCGCGCCCTCCATCGTCGCGAGATCGATGTCGACGGCCACGTAGTCCCCGCAGAGGAAGAAGTTGGGCACACGGGTGTCCGCGCTCGGCCGGTCGTGGAAGGTCCCGGTCGGGTGGATCAGCAACTCGTCCTGGTTGGTGGGCTCCGGGGTGCCCAGCCCGTCCACGCCCGGGTCCAGGAACCACGAGTGCAGGGTGCGGTCGGCCAGCAGGGTCCGCCCGGTGTCGTTGAGGGAGGCCTTCAGCTGCGCCCACACCTCCCGCGCCACCTCCTCGCGGGTGCACTGCTTGGCCGTCTTGCCGTACAGGATCCCGGGCTTGTCCCACTCGGAGACGTCCACCGACAGGCAGTCCACGACCGTGCCGTCGCCGTAGTCGGCCGGGAAGTCGCGGGCCGGCCAGTGCTCGGCCTGCTGGATCGCCGTCAACGACCAGGGCGAGTCGATGCAGTTGAGGTGCCCGTGCACCAGCGGGGCGCGCTCGGTCAGATAGAACTGGATGCCGGTCATCCAGTCGGTCCGCAGCCGGTCGCAGCGCCCCAGCATGGGGTCCGCGGCCCGCAGCGCCGGGCTCCAGGTGCGGCGGGCGTGCTCCACGGGCAGGGCGCTGACGTAGTGGTCGGCGGTCACGGTCCGCCGGGCCCCGTCCGGGTCCAGCACCGCGACCCCGCTCACGCGGCCGTCCCCGTACCGCACCTCCTGGACGGTCCAGCCGATCCTGAACTCCACGCCGAGGGAGCGCAGGTGGCGCTCCCACGGGTCGATCCACGCCTCGTTGGTCGGCAGGTTCAGGATCCGGTCCGGCGGGCCGTCCGCGCCCCGGCCGAGCGCGTTGCAGACGAAGGCCTCCCCGAGGGTGCCGACCGTACGGGTCGAGGCCTCCTCGGCCTTGGTGGCCACGATGTTGCGGGTGATGCCCACGGCCAGGATGCGCTGGTACTCGCCCGACATCCGCGCGGCCCGGGTGAACTCCCACCAGGGGGTGCGCTCCCACACCTCGTCGCGGCGCTCGTCGCAGCTGGTGAGGAAGACCAGCACCCGGTTGACGAAGTACGCGGTCTCGTGCGCGGGCAGCCGGACGAGGGACTCCAGCATCCCGGTCAGGGCGCGCCGCAGCTCCTCCGGTGTCAGCCCGGCGGGGGAGTGGCCTGGCCAGGGGATGGGCGCGCGCAGGTCCTCGCGGCCGTCCGCCCGGGCGAACATCATCTCGGGCGGGGCCACCAGGTTGTCCCACACGCCGTTCGCGTTGCCGGGGAAGGGGATGCGCCGCATGGTGTCCGGGAGGTTGTGGTAGATCCCCGGGATGAAGCGGAACCCGTGCTCGGCCGGCAGCGGTCTGCGGCCGCCCCGCGCGCTGCCGGGCACGTCCATGCTGCGGGCCTTGCCGCCCAGTGCCCGGCGCTCGTACACGGTGACGGCGTAGCCGCGTTCCGCGAGCTCGTGCGCGGCCGTCAGCCCGGCCACCCCGCCGCCGAGGACGGCGACGGTACGGCCGCCGCCCTTCGGCGGGCCGGCGGCGGCCGCGGCCGGGGCCGCGAGGGCGCCCAGGGCCGGGAGGGTGCCCGCGGCGGCGGCCGCCGCGCCCGCACCCGCGATGAACACGCGCCTCGAACTTCCCGTACCACCCGTGCCGGACATGCCCCGCCTCCTCGTTACCGGTGGTAATGCTCGGTCCGGCGCTGGAGCATAGGGCGGGGGGACGGGGCCCGGAAGCGCCGTGAAGCACCCGGGCGCACTATGGCGGGAAAGGTTCACCACGGCGCACGCCGTGGAAAACTGACTGCACATCACGGGAAGACGTGCAAGAGGACGGGGAAGGAGACAGCGGATGCCGAGCGACCCGCTTTCGCAGAAGGAGATCGAGGACCGGCTCCGGGAACTCCCCGGCTGGGCCTTCGAGGACGACCGGATCGAGCGCACGTACCGCGTGGCCACGCACCGGGCCGCGAGCGCCCTGGTCGCCCACATCTCCGTGGTCCAGGACGAGCTGAACCACCACTCGGAACTCACCCTCGGCTACAACACCGTCCGCCTCTCGGTGAACAGCCACGACGCGGGCGGCGTCGTCACCGAGAAGGACTTCGGCCTCGCCGAACGCGTCGAGGCCCTGGCCCCCGCCCACGGCGCGAGCTGACACCGCCGGCGCCCCCTCCGTCACGTCAGACGGGCTCCAGCCGCCACCACTGGGAGGGTGAGTCGGTGTCCTCGCCCTGCCGCGCCCGGCCCTCGCCGTCGGCCTCCAGCGGCAGCCCGCTGATGCACGCCACCAGCGACACCACCCCCGGATCGTCGAGGTGCTCCTCCACCAGCCACTCCTGGGCGCCGAAGGCGTTGGCCCGCCACACCTGCACCCGGGCGCCGCTCTCGGTCGAGGCGTTCGCCACGTCCAGGCGCCGCCCGTTGTCCTCGCTCACCAGGTGGAAGACCCCGCCGCCGCTGTGCACGGCGGCGATCCGCCACCGCCGGGCGGCCGCCGGAGCGGGCGGCCCGTCGGGGCCGACCCGTACCCGGGATGCGCCCTCCAGCTGGAGCACGAGCCCGCTGTCCACGTTGCGGATCCGGTAGATCCCGTCGTCGATGCCCATCCGCGCCTCAGTTGTCGAAGACGGCCGGATCCGGCCCGATCCGGTGCCCGCCCGCGCCCAGCGCGTCCAGCGCCGCCAGGTCCTCGGCGTCCAGCTCGAAGCCGAAGACGTCCAGGTTCTCGCGGATCCGCGACGGGGTCACCGACTTCGGGATCACGACGTTGCCCAGCTGGAGGTGCCAGCGCAGCACCACCTGCGCGGCGCTGCGGCCGTGCTTGGCGGCGACCGAGACCACCGCCGGGAGCCCGAGGAGCTCCTTGCCCTGGCCCAGCGGGGACCAGGCCTCGGTGGCGATCCCCAGGGAGGCGTGCAGGGCGCGCAGCCCGGCCTGCGGGAACAGCGGGTGCAGCTCGATCTGGTTCACCGCCGGCACCAGCGGGCTCTCCGCGCGAAGCCGCTCCAGGTCCTCCGGCCGGAAGTTCGACACGCCGACCGCCCTGGCCCGGCCGCTCGCCGCGATCTCCTCGAAGGTCTTCCAGATCGTCACGAAGTCGTCGCGCATCGGACGCGGCCAGTGGATCAGGTACAGGTCGACGTGGTCGAGGCGCAGCTTGCCGAGCGAGTCGTCGAAGGCCCGCAGCGTCTCGTCCCGGCCCCACCGGTGCTTGGAGCTGTTCCACAGCTTGGTCGTGACGAAGAGCTCCTCACGGGGGATCCCGGAGGCGGCCAGCGCCTTGCCGGTGCCGCGCTCGTTGCCGTAGGCCGCCGCCGTGTCGACGCTGCGGTAGCCGGCCTCCAGCGCGGCCGCGACTGCCTTCTTCGCGTCGGCGTCCGGCACCTGCCAGACGCCGTAGCCGAGCTGGGGCATGGACGTGCCGTTGTTGAGCCGGACGGCGGGCACCTGGTTCACGTCTGGTCGTTCCCTCGGGTTCGGTGGTGCGGTGCGGGCGGTGCGGTTCCGGCCGCACCGCGCCGCGGTGTACGGGGGGCGGCAACCGGCCTCGCGCCCACCCTATTCCCGCCACCCGTCCGCTCCGCTCAGGGCGCGTTGATCCCGAGGTTCTGGTGGGTGGTGTTCTTGCCGCCGGGGCTCAGGATGTTGTTGTTGGTGTTGATGTTGTTGAAGAGCGTGACGACGCCGCTGAGGTTGACGGGGAGGACCGAGCCGCCGTCCTCGTCGGGGCAGCTTCCGCCGGTGATCGTGGTGGGGTCGTGCGCCGTGACCAGGACCCCGTCCTCGGGACCGCTGACGGTGACGGAGTTGGTCACGGTGCAGGCGGTGTCGGATGCGACGTTCACGGTGACGTCGAAGTTCGCCGTGCCGCCGGCGTCGAGTGTGAGCTCGCAGACGAGCCCGGTCTCCTGGTTACCGCAAACGGCCCCGAAATCGCTGCCGCTGATGGTGAGACTCTCCTGGGTGAGCCCCTGTGGATAGGTGTCCGTGAGGCGCAGGTTGCCGATGGTCGCCGTGTTGCCGGTGTTGGTGACCTTGATGTGGTAGACGCCTTGCCCGCCGCGGGTGAAGTCCCCCTCATGGGTCTTCGTGAGGCTGATGTCCGCCGCGGCGAACGCCGGGGCGGCACCGGTGGTGAACGGCAGGACGACGCCGAGCCCGATGACGGTCCCGAGGGCGGAGAGGCGGCGCCTCAACGTGTGCACGGACATGGGGAGCTGCTCCTGTCGGGCGGTACGCGGGAATCTCCTGCACCACACCGCAACGCACAGGGGCCGGGGGATCAAGGAAGGCAGCGGCCGGCTCACCCGTTCGTCCCCGGCATCGGGGCGAGCGTTCACCCCGGTGGCCGCATCCGGATCGCGGTGAGCCGGTGGGCGGTGTACGCGCCCACCGCGCACCGGCCACCGCCCACCGGCCCCTACGCCGTCCCCAGGTACGCCTCCCTCACCCGCGGGTCCGCGCGGACCTCGGCCGGGGTGCCCTCGGCGAGGACGGAGCCCAGGTCCAGGACGACGACCCGGGTGCAGAGGTCCATCACGAACGCCACGTTGTGCTCCACCAGCAGCACCGCGCAGCCCTCCTGCGCCGCCAGACGCCGTACCACCCCGGCGAGCCGCTCCCGTTCCGGCGCCGACATCCCCGACGCGGGCTCGTCGAGCAGCAGCACCCTCGGCGGGTCGGCCACCGCACGGGCCAGTTCCACCATCCGGGCCTGCCCCACCGGCAGCCCGCCCGCGTACGAGGACCCGAGCGCGCCGATCCCGCAGTCCGCCAGCACCCGCCCGCCCCGCTCCCGGCGGGCCCGCTCCCGGGCCCGCCGGGCGGGCAGGGCCAGCAGGTCGGCGGCCGGGCCGCCCCCGCCGCCCCGCCACTCCTGGGCGACGAGCACGTTGTCGGCCACGCTCAGCTGCCCGAACAGCTGCTGCCGCTGGAAGGTGCGGCGCATCCCGTTCCGGGCCCGCCACACGGGGGAGCGGCGGGTGACGTCCGCGCCGTCGAGCAGGATCCGCCCCTGGTCCGGGCGCCGGATCCCCGAGAGCACGTCGAACAGGGTGGTCTTCCCGGCCCCGTTCGGCCCGATCAGCCCGCACACCTCCCCGGCCCGGATCCCGATGTCCACCCCGGCCAGCGCCCGGACCCCGCCGAAGCTCACGCCGATCCCGCTCGCGCGGAGCACGTGCCCGTCCGTACCGCCGTCCGTGCCGTCGCTCATGGCGCCATCCCCAGGTAGGCCTCGGTCAGCCGGTCCTCCTCCACCTCGGCCCGGGGGCCGCACCAGGAGACCCGGCCCTGTGCGAGGTAGGCCACCGTGTCGGCGATCCCGAGGATCTCGGCGGCCTTCTCCTCCACCAGCAGCAGAGCGGTGCCGGCGTCGCGGAGCTCGGTCAGCAGCGCGTACACCTCCTCCACGACGCGCGGCGCGAGCCCGAGGGACGGCTCGTCGGCGATCAGCACCGCCGGCGGGCGCTGGAGCAGCGGGGCGAGCGCGAGCATCTGCTGCTCCCCGCCCGAGAGGGCCCCGGCGGCGACGGCGCGCCGCTCGCGCAGCCGGGGGAACCGGCCGTACACGGCGTCCCGTTCGGCCGGGTCCTCCAGGTACAGCGCCAGGTTCTCCTCGATGGTGAGCGTGGGGAAGATCCCGCGGCCCTCGGGGGCGAGCAGCACCCCGGCGCGCGAGCGCCGCACCGGCCCGTCGCGGGTGGCGTCCCGCCCGGCCACGGCGACCGTCCCGCACGTGGCCGGCAGCAGCCCGGCCGCGACCCGGCAGGCGGTGCTCTTCCCGGCGCCGTTGGGCCCGAGCACGGCAAGGATCTCCCCGCGCCGGACGGTGAGGTCCACTCCGTGCAGCACGGTCCCGCCGTCGTACCCGGCGACGACCCCGCGCAGCTCCAGCGCGACCGGCCCGGCGGCTCCGGCTCCACCGCTCGTGGCCTGAGCGGGTCCGGCCCCGGCGGCCACGCCCCCGGCGGCCTCCGCCCCCGGCCCCCGCCCCCGGGGACCGGGCGCCGGGGAAGGGCGCGGACCGGGCAAACGCCCCGCGCCGGAGGCCGTGGGCCCGGCTCCGCCGGTGCCGGCCCGGGAGCCCGGTGCCCCGGCGGCTCCGGCTCCACCGCTCGTGGCCTGAGCGGGTCCGGCCCCGGCGGGTCCGGCCCCGGCGGGTCCGGGCCCGGCGGGTCCGGGCCGTTCCCCGTTCCGCCCGGCCAGGGCACGGGCACGGGACCGGCGCAGCGGACCGGCCGCGCAGTAGCCGTCGGGGTCGTTGGCCAGGGCCAGGCCGGCCAGGCCGAAGAGGATCACCGGGAGGTGGGCCGACTCCGTCACGTAGTCCGACAGCAGCCGCGGGGCCACCGCGAACACCAGCCCCGCCACCACCGCGTACGGCACCCGCCGCACCCCGGCCGCGACCACCACCGCCAGCCACACCAGCCCCGTCATGGCGGTGAAGTCCGTGGCCGTGATCCGGGTGTTGTACGAGGCGTACAGCACGCCCCCGAAGCCGGCCAGCCCCGCCGACAGGGTGAACAGCAGCAGCTTCGTCCGCAGGACGGACACCCCCGAGGCCATGGCCGCCGCCGGGGCGGAGCGCACCGCCAGCATCGCCCGCCCCGACGGGGAGTTGCGCAGCGCGCCCAGGGCGGCCGCCACCAGCGAGACCAGCACCACCAGGGCCACCCCGAGCGCCCGGTCGTCGGACAGGTCCAGCGGACCGATCACCGGCCTCGGCACCGCCCAGCCCGCGTCCCCGCCGCGCAGCCACCGCATCTGGAACAGCACCTGGTCGGCCAGGAACGCCAGCGCCAGGGTGGCCAGCGCCAGCGAGCGCCCGCCCAGGCGCAGCGCGGGCAGCGCCACCAGCGCCCCCAGCGCGGCGGCCACGCAGGTCCCCGCCGCCAGGGCCGCCGCGAAGGGCCAGCCCCGGCTCATCAGCAGCCCCGCCACCAGCGCGGCACCGGTGACGAAGGTGGCCTGCGCCAGGGAGACCATCGCGCCGAGCCCGGTCACCACCGTGAAGGACATGAAGACCAGGCCGATGGCCAGCCCCTGCGCGAGCAGTCCGCTCCAGAAGGGGGTGGTGACGGTGTAGAAGGCCGCGGCGAGCAGGAGGGCGCCCGCTGCCCACACCCCCCACCGGCGGCCCCACGCGGCCCCGGCCAGATGGTCGGGCGGCGGCGGCTCCACGGCCGTCACCCCGGCGGTGCGGGCCCGCCGGGTGAGCACCAGCAGCCCGCCGAACAGGATCAGGAACGGCACCGCCGTGCGGAAGCCGGTGATCCCCTCGGCGAAGGAGGCGTACCCGGCGACGAGGTTCTGCACCACCCCGAGCCCCAGCCCGCCCGCGAAGGCCAGCGGGACGGAGGCGAACCGCCCGATCACGGCCGCCGTCGCCGACACGAACAGGAACAGGGTGAAGTCGTGCGCGGACAGCCCCAGCAGCGGGGTGGCCAGCACCCCGGCCAGCCCGGCCAGGGCGGAGGCGATCATCCAGGCCACCGACGACAGCCGGTCGGCGCTGATCCCGCGCAGCTCGGTCAGCGAGCGGTTGTCGACGGCGGCCCGCAGCCGCAGCCCCAGCCGGGTGTGCCGCAGCAGCACCCACAGGGCGGCCGCCACCACCGCCGTCACCACCCAGGTGATCAGCTGGTCGGAGTCCACGCCGACGCCGTCGGCGAGCTGCCAGGAGCGCGCGGGGCTCGGCCCCACCCCGGGCAGCCCGAACTGGTTCTCGGCGGGCTTCAGCGGCAGGCCCGCCTCCGTCAGGACCTCCACCGCCCACAGCCCGGCCGCCGGCAGCGCCACCAGCAGGCCGATGGTCGCCACGATCTGGGCGGTCTCCCCGACCCGCGCGAGCCGGCGGAACATCAGCCGGTCCAGCCCCCACCCGAGGCCGGGCGCGAGTACGCACACCACCAGCAGGGCTGCCGGGACGGCCGGCCAGCCCAGGCCCGAGTGCAGCTCGTAGAAGGTGAGCGCGCACAGGTAGGCGGTGGCCCCGTGCGCGAAGTTGAACAGCCCGGACGCCGAGTACGACAGCACCAGCCCCGTGGCGAGCAGTGCGTACAGGGCGCCGGAGACCAGGCCGCTCAGTACGAAGACGAGCAGGTCGCCCATGCCGTCGCCCCTACTTGAAGGGGATCGGCTCGTGGCACTCGAACGGCACGGAGACCTCGTACCGGCCGCCCTTGAGCTGTACGAGCGCCCCGCAGCCGAAGCTGTCCTTCTGGCCCTTGGGCTCGGCGCGGTCGCCGACGAGGGTTCCGGTGTCGGAGAAGCTCTGGGCGGCGTTCTGGAAGTGCGTGGTGGTGAGGTCCTTGCCGGCCTTCTGGGCGATGGCGAGGAACAGGTCGGCCGACATGTACCCGGTGAGCATGTGCATGTTCAGCGGGATTTCCTGCCCGCCCGAGGCGGCCTTGATGTCGGCCTTGAACCGGGCCATCCTCGGGCTGTCCGACTCGAAGGGCTCGAACTGGAGCAGGACGTGCACCCCTTCCAGGGCCTGCCGGGTGGCGTCCTTGGCGAGCAGCCCGGGGTCGTAGTCGGTCGGGTCGGAGAGCAGCCCCTTGTAGCCGGCGCGCTTGAGGGCCGTGAAGAGGCCGATGTTGTTCGGGGTCTGCATGACCGAGACGACGGCGTCGGGGGCCTTGCCGCCGCCGCTCTCCATGATCTCCTTGACGTACGCGCTCCAGTCGCTGGGCACGGCCGTCGCGGGCACCGACGCCTTGGCGTAGGAGACGGTGAACCCGGCCGCGGCGAAGCCCTGCTGGAAGGTGCGGATGCCGAACTTGCCGGCGTCGCTGTCGTTCGCGATGACGGCGACCGACTTCCCCTCGGCCCCGCCGAGGAGCTTGGCGATGCCCTCGGGCCAGGTCTGGTTGAGGGTGCCGCCGGGGGAGGGGACCAGACAGCCGTTGAACCCGTAGATGTACTGGGGGCCGCAGAAGGAGGGCAGGGTGCCCCAGCCGAAGGTGGGTACCTTCTCCTGCTCCAGGAAGTCGGCGCCGGAGAAGGTGACCGAGCTCATCGGGGCGACGGCGAAGACCTTGTCCTGCTGGACGAGTTTGCGGGCCGCCGCCAGGTTCTTCCCCGGATCCTGGCCGTCGTCCTCCGCGCCGATGTAGTCGATCGTGCGCCCGTGGACGCCGCCCTCGGCATTGGCCCTGAGGTAGCGGGCCCTGGCCCCGAGGTCGGTGTCCTTCTTGCTGTAGCCGCTGGCGCTGGTCATCGACACGATGCCGCCGACCTTGATGGTCTTGTCGGTGACCCCGCGCCGGTTCCCCGGCGCGTCCCCGGAATTCCCCGGCACCGTCCGGTCGGAAGTGGAGGCGGAATTGCAGGCGGAGACGAGCGCGAGCACGGCCGCCACGGCGGCCAGGGCGCGGATGGGTCGCGACATGGGTGGATCCCCCTCCGTAGGAATCCCCGCATTCTGTGCGCGACCTGACGTACCGTCAATATATTCGGCGGGATGGAATGACGGCCCGTCAGATCGCGCTCCGCCCGTCGCGCGGGGGCCTCAGGGCGCGTTCAGACCGAGGTTCTGGCGCGAGCTGTTGGAGGCGCCGGGGCTGAGGATGTTGTTCTGGGTGCTGATGTTGTTGTAGATCGGGAGGACGCCGTTGAGGTTGATGCCCAGGAGGGAGCCCCCGCCGCCCCCGCCGTCGCCGCCGTCGCCCCCGTTCCCCCCGTTGCAGGTGCCCCCGGTGACGACCGTGGGGTCGCTGTCGGAATCCGCAGGGCTGCCGCCGCCGGAGATGGAGGCCGAGTTGGTCAGGTTGCAGGGGGCGTCCGCGGCGATGTTGACCGAGACGTCGAAGAGCTGGGGGGTGTCCATGGACAGGGCCATGGACGTGGTGCACACCAGCTGTTCCAGGGAGGACTGGTTGCAGTCCCATCCCAAGGGGACGCTGCCGCCGTTGAATGTGAGGCCCTCCGGCATGACGTCGGTGACCGTCACCAGGCCCGTGCTCGTGTCCTGGGACCCGTTGGTAACCGTGAGGGTGTAGATGGCCGTACCGCCACGGACGAAGGTGTCCGTGTGGGACTTCTCGATCTGCAGGAACGCGTCGGCGAACGCGGGGGTGGCCCCGGCCGTCAGGGGCAGGACGCCGCTCACCGCCAGCACCGTTCCGGCCGCCATCAGACGCCGCTTCCACGTGGATGCACCCATCTGCCTGTCTCTCCCGTCCTGAGGGTTCGGTGACGGTCGGAACGCTCGCACAGGCGGCTCCTCGCAGGCGCTGCCCGCCGTGGGCGCTGCCCACTTTCACCCGAACGCCAGGAGACAGGTGCGGCATACGGGGGTCACGGGCCCGGCCGGGGCCAGACACCCCTACGACGGGTACAGGCCCGCGACCTCCCGCTCGTACGCCTTCTCGATCGCCCGCCGCTTCAGCTTCAGCGAAGGCGTCAGCAGCCCGCGCTCCTCCGTGAACTGCTCGGCCAGCACCCGGAAGGCGCGGATCGCCTCGGCCTGCGACACCAGGGTGTTCGCGGCCACCACCGCCCTGCGCACCTCCGCCGTCAGGTCCGGGTCGCCCGCCACCTGCTCGGCCGTCCGCTGCGGCAGCTTGCGCATGGACAGCCAGTGCGCGACCCCCTCCATGTCCAGGGTCACCAGCGCCGCGACGAACGGCCGGTCGTTGCCCACCAGGACGCACTGGGACACCAGCGGATGCGAACGCACCCGCTCCTCCAGGGCCGCCGGGGCCACGCTCTTGCCGTTGGAGGTCACCAGGATCTCCTTCTTGCGCCCCGTGATGGTCAGATAGCCGTCCTCGTCCAGCCGCCCCAGGTCCCCGGTCGCCAGCCAGCCGCCCCGCAGCACCTCCTGCGTGGACCGGGGATCACCCAGGTACCCGGCGAAGACGTGGCCGCCGTGCAGCCACACCTCCCCGTCGTCGGCGATGTGCACCGTGCCACCCGGGATCGGCGGGCCCACCGTCCCGTACTTGACCGCCCCCGGCGGATTCGCGGTCGCCGCCGCGCAGGACTCCGTCAGCCCGTACCCCTCGAACACCGTGATCCCGGCCCCGTCGAAGAACAGCCCCAGCCGCCGCGACATCGCCGACCCGCCCGACATCGCGTACCGCAACCTGCCCCCCAGGGCCTCGCGGACCTTCCCGTACACCAGCTTCTCGAAGACCTGGTGCTCCATCCGCAACGCCGCCGAAGGCCCGGGTCCGCTCCCGAACGCCTTCTGCTCACGCGCCTCCGCGTACCGGACGGCCGCCTCCACCGCCCGGTCGAAGGGACCCCGGCGCCCGTCCGCCTCCGCCGTCCGCCGCGCCGCCGCGAAGATCTTCTCGAACACGTACGGCACGCCCAGCACGAACGTCGGCCTGAACGCGGCCAAGTCCGGCAGGAGTTCGGCCGCGGCCACCGCCGGCTGGTGCCCCAGCTTCACCCCGGCCCGCACGGCAGCCACCTCCACCATCCGCCCGAACACGTGCGCCAGCGGCAGGAACAGCAGCGTCGACGGCTGCTCCCCGCCCGGCCCCGCCCGGAAGACCGCCTCCCACCGCGCCACCAGCGTGTCCGTCTCGTACATGAAGTTGGCGTGGGTGAGCACACAGCCCTTGGGCCGGCCCGTGGTCCCCGAGGTGTAGATGACGGTCGCGACGGCGTCCGGGGTCACGGCCCCGCGGTGGCGGTGCACCACGTCCTCGGCCACCCCCCGCCCGGCCGCCACCAGTTCCTCCACCGCCCCCGCGTCGAGCTGCCACAGCAGCCGCAGCCCCGGCAGCCGCTCGATCACCGAGCCGACCGTCATCGCCTGGTCCTCGTTCTCCACCAGACAGCCCGTGCAGGCGGAGTCGTACAGGATCCAGTGCACCTGCTCCGCCGACGACGTCGGGTACACCGGGACGGGCTGCGCCCCGATCGCCCACAGCGCGAAGTCGAACAGCGTCCACTCGTAACGGGTACGGGACATCACCGCGACCCGGTCCCCGAAGCGGACCCCCTGCGCCAGCAGCCCCTTGGCGAGCGCGAGCACCTCCCCGGCCAGCTGACGGGCGGTCACGTCCCGCCAGACCCCGTCCGTCTTGCGCCCGAGCACCACGTGCTCCGGGTCCTGCCCGGCGCGAAGGAAGACGGTGTCGGCCAGGCCTCCGGCCGGCGCGCCGGTGACCAGGGGTGGGACGGTGAACTCGCGCAAGTTCCGCTCCTCTGCGTGCAGGGCGCCGCGACGCTACCCCACCCGCACCCGTGCCCGGCACCCCCGAGGAAACCTCCACAAGATCCCCCCGCCCCCGCATCCCCCGCGACCTGCGGCGCAGGTGTATGTGCGTGTGTGCGTGTGTGCGTGTGTGCGGACCTCGGGCGCATGGTGCGGCGCGGGTCCGCTATCTCCCCCTCGAGGGGTGGGGGGCGGGCCGGTGGTTGCCCACCCGCCTCCCTGGGTGCGGGCCGGTGGGGTGGGGGTGGGGAGCCCCTCGGGCGGTGTCAGGGAGGGTTTGGGGGTTTCCCGTCAGTCCCATCGTCCTTCCGGTCCGGGCCGGTCCCTCAAGGGCGCTCCCTTCGGTCGCGTCACTTCGTGATCGCCTTCGGCGACCCTTGACCGACCGACCCGCCCCGGAAAGACATAAGGACTGCCGGGAAGCCCCCAAAGGAACGGCACGGTCCAGAGGAGCAGGGGCGGCCGTGTCAGCGATGGCGACGGGGCCGGGCGTCGGCCGGCCGGGCATCCGGGCCCGTGATGCCGGATTCCGGGCCGGGGGTGCGGCCATGCGCACGACAGGTTGATCGGAGCGGCCTGCGGCGCTTCCAGGCGCGCCAGATCGCTACGCGCTCCTGTCGTCCCGGCGTCCGGCGACCGCCTTGGGCTGATACCCGCACCAGAGGATGATCAGGACAGCGCGGGAAGCGTCGGGGCGCAGTAGGGCGCTCATGCCTCACCGCCCTGGTCGAGGCGATCGTGCGGGGACCCGGGCCTGCGCCGGACGCGCCGGGCCCGCTCGATCCGCCTCCCGCCTCGGCCCGCCCCGGGGCCCCCTAGGCCGGGCGGCTCAGGCGGTCGCCGCCCGCCAGGACGGCGGCCGCCAGGGCCTCCGCCGCCGGCGTCGGGCGGCGGCCCTGGAGCAGGGCGAACTCCACCGGCCCCAGCTCCGGCAGCCCGCCCACCCGCACCAGACCCGGCGGGATCAGCCCCCGGGTGTGCGCCATCACCCCGAGCCCCGCGCGGGCCGCCGCGATCAGACCGCTCAGGCTCCCGCTCGTACAGGCGATCCGCCACGCCCGGCCGTCCCGCTCCAGCACCTCCAGCGCCCGCGCCCGGGTGATCCCCGGCGGCGGGAACACGATCAGCGGCACCGGACGCTCCGGGTCCACCCGCAGCCCCTCCGCCCCGATCCACACCATCCGGTCCCGCCACACCAGCCGGCCCCGCTCGTCCCCCGGCCCGCGCCGCTTGGCCAGCACCAGGTCCAGGCGCCCCGCGTCCAACCGCTCGTGCAACGTTCCCGACAGCTCCACGGACAGCTCCAGGTCCACCTCGGGGTGCTCGTGCCGGAACCCCTCCAGGATCTCCGGCAGCCGCGTCAGCACGAAGTCCTCCGACGCCCCGAACCGCAGCCGCCCCCGCAGCCGGGTCCCCGTGAAGAAGGCCGCCGCCCGCTCGTGCGCCTCCAGGATGGTCCGCGCGAAGCCCAGCAGCGCCTCGCCGTCCTCCGTCAGCCCGACGCTGTGCGTGTCCCGCACGAAGAGCGGACGCCCCGTGGCCTCCTCCAGCCGCCGCACGTGCTGGCTGACCGTGGACTGCCGCACCCCGAGCCGGGCCGCCGCCTGCGTGAAGCTGAGCGTCTGGGCCACGGTGAGGAAGGTGCGCAGCTGGACCGGGTCGTACACGGCTCCCAGCCTAGGGCGTCATCGCGTTCCGTGATGGCAGTCAGTGCTGTGTGCGTGTTTCCCGATGACCGCCCACCCGCGACGATGGTCGTACCCCTCGCCTTCCCCCGTACGACAGCAAGTGAGCACCCCCATGCGACGCCCCCGCCTTCCCGCCCGGCTGCCCCTGGACCCGTACGTACTGGCCCTGCTCGCCACCGTGGGCCTCGCCGCACTGCTCCCCGCCCGGGGTACCGCCGCCACCGTCGCCGACGGGGCCTCCACCGCTGCCGTGGCCCTGCTCTTCTTCCTCTACGGGGCCCGGCTCTCCACCCGTGAGGCCCTCGACGGCCTGCGCCACTGGCGGCTCCACCTCACCGTCCTGGCCTGCACCTTCGTACTCTTCCCGCTGCTGGGCCTGGCCGCCCGCCTCCTCGTCCCCGGCCTGCTCACCCAGCCCCTCTACAGCGGCCTCCTCTTCCTCTGCCTGGTCCCCTCGACCATCCAGTCCTCCATCGCCTTCACCTCGATCGCCCGGGGCAACGTCCCCGCCGCGATCTGCGCCGGCTCCTTCTCCTCCCTCGCCGGCATCCTCCTCACCCCGCTGCTCGCCGCCGCCCTCCTCGGCAGCGACGCCGGGGGCTTCTCCCCCGACTCCCTCCTGAAGATCGTCCTCCAGCTGCTGCTGCCCTTCCTCCTCGGCCAGGGCCTGCGCCGCTGGGTCGGCGGCTTCCTGACCCGCAACAAGAAGGTGCTCGGCTACGTCGACCGGGGCTCGATCCTGCTCGTCGTCTACGCGGCCTTCAGCGCGGGCATGGCCGCCGGGGTCTGGCACCGGGTCAGCCTCCCGCGCCTGGGCGCCCTGATGGCGGTGGAGGCCGTACTCCTCGCCGTCATGCTCCTCGCCACCTGGTACGGGGCCGCGCGCCTCGGCTTCGGCCGCGCGGACCGCGTCGCCATCCAGTTCGCCGGGTCGAAGAAGAGCCTCGCCGCCGGACTCCCCATGGCCAGCGTCCTGTTCGGGGCCCAGGCCTCCCTGGCGGTGCTGCCGCTGATGCTGTTCCACCAGATGCAGCTGATGGTCTGCGCGGTCCTGGCCCGCCGCCGCGCCCGGGACCCCGAGGCGGTCCTCCAAGGCCAACTCGGCGCTCGACGTGTGGTGGAGGTCTCGCCCCGGGTCCAACCCCCCGCCGCGCAGGGCCGGTAACGTGCGGCGGTGACCTGGATACGCCCGCTCGCCGCCACCGCCCCGCGCCCCTGCACCCTCGTCGTCTGCCGCGGCTGCTGCTGCGGGGACCCCCGCAAGAACCCCGGCTCCGACCACGCCGGACAGCTCGCCCGGCTGCGGGAGGCCGCCGCCGCGTCCGGGGGGCGCCTCGCGGTCCGTACGAGCGACTGCCTCGGGCCGTGCGCGCAGGCCAACGTGATCGTGGTCCAGCCCACCACCGAGGCCCGCCGCCGCGGCGCCCGGGCCGTCTGGTTCGGCTGGGCCCTGGACGACACGGCGACGGACGAGATCATCGCCTGGGCCGAATCCGGCGGCCCCGGCAGCACCCCGCTCCCCGCCACCCTCGACCTGCACCGCATCGACCCCCCGGAGCCGAAGCAGCCCACGCCCCCGCGCCGGGGCCGCCGCCGCTAGGCCCTGTCCGGGCGATCTTCGCGGGCCCGCGACGTCCGGCACGGCACCTCGCCGCGTTGTCGGAGCGCGCGAGTACGGCCGAGTACGAGCTGCGCTCCTCCGCCTTGCGATGCACCGCACCAGACCCCGCGGCCTGATCCACGAAGATCGCCCGGACAGGACCTAGCCGGCGCCCCCGGGCAGGAGGATCCGCTCCTCGCCCGCGTACACGTTCATGTCGGGGCCGCGCAGGAAGCCGACCAGGGTCAGCCCCGACTCCAGGGCCAGGTCCACCGCCAGTGAGGACGGCGCCGAGACCGCCGCCAGCACCGGGATGCCGGCCATGACCGCCTTCTGCGCCAGCTCGAAGGACGCCCGCCCCGACACCAGCAGCACCGACCCGGCCAGCGGCAGCCGTCCCGCCTGGAGCGCCCGCCCGACGATCTTGTCCACGGCGTTGTGCCGCCCCACGTCCTCCCGTACGTCGAGCAGCTCGCCCTCCGCCGAGAACAGCGCGGCCGCGTGCAGCCCGCCCGTGCGGTCGAAGACCTTCTGCGCCGCGCGCAGCCGGTCCGGCAGCTCGCAGAGGAGCTCCGCGGGGACGCGTACCGGATCGGCTGCGAGCCCCGGGAAACGGGTCGCCGTACGGACCGCGTCCAGGCTGGCCTTGCCGCACAGCCCGCAGGAGGAGGTGGTGTAGACGTTCCGCTCCAGCGTGATGTCCGGGACGGGAACCGAGGGGGCCAGCTGCACGTTGACCACGTTGTAGGTGTTGGAGCCGTCCTCCGTGGCGCCCTCGCAGTACGTCACGGCCTGGACGTCCGAGGTGCGCGCTATGACGCCCTCGCTGACCAGGAAGCCCGCCGCCAGCGCGAAATCGTCCCCCGGGGTGCGCATCGTGATGGCCAGCGGCTTGCCGTTGAGCCGTATCTCCAGCGGCTCCTCCGCGACCAGGGTGTCCGGCCGGACACCGGCCGCCCCGCCCCGGATGCGTACGACACGGCGCCGTTCGGTGACCCGTCCCATCGCGATCAGCCCACCTGTTCCGTCCTCGCGTACACCTGACGAGGACATTCTCCCGGATCCGCCGCTGCGGACGGTTCCGGCAGGAAGTTGCTCGGAACGCTCCAAATTCCAGTGGCAGAATCCTGTTGGGTCACGCGCACACGTACCCACCAGTAGCAGGGAAAGCTGGGTCGACCTGACTGCCTGCCGTACAGAGGGGGACCCCGCCCATGACCGGTTCACGCGTGGTGGCGCTAGGGCACTACCAGCCCGCGAAAGTGCTCACCAACGAGGACCTCGCGGCCATGGTCGAGACGAACGACGAGTGGATCCGCTCCCGGGTGGGCATCCGCACCCGCCACGTGGCGGGTCCCGACGAGCCGGTCGACGAGCTCGCCTACCAGGCCGCCGGCAAGGCGCTCGCGCACGCCGGCCTGAGCCCCGACGACATCGACCTCGTCCTCGTGGCCACCTCCACCGCCATCGACCGTTCCCCCAACATGGCCGCGCGCGTCGCCGCCAAGCTGGGCATGCGCGGCGCGCCCGCCGTGATGGACATCAACGTCGTCTGCTCGGGCTTCACCCACGCCCTGGCCACCGCCGACCACGCGATCCGGGCCGGCTCCGCCACCCGCGCGCTGGTCATCGGCGCCGACAAGATGACCGAGATCACCGACTGGACCGACCGCACCACCTGCGTGCTGACCGGCGACGGCGCGGGCGCGGCCGTCGTCGAGGCCTGCGAGGAGCCCGGCATCGGCCCGGTGCTGTGGGGCTCGGTCCCGGAGATGGGCCACGCCGTGCGGATCGAGGGCACGCCCCCCGTCTTCGCCCAGGAGGGCCAGTCCGTCTACCGCTGGACCACCAGCCAGCTCCCGCCGCTGGCCCGCAAGGTCTGCGAGAAGGCCGGAGTGACCCCCGAGGAGCTCGCCGGCGTCGTGCTGCACCAGGCCAACCTCCGGATCATCGAACCGCTCGCCGCCAAGATCGGCGCCGTCAACGCCGTCGTCGCCCGCGACGTCGTCGATTCCGGGAACACCTCCGCCGCGAGCATCCCCATGGCCCTCTCGAAGCTGGTCGATCGCGGCGAGATCCCCTCGGGCGCCCCGGTCCTCCTCTTCGGCTTCGGCGGCAACCTCTCCTACGCCGGCCAGGTCATCCGCTGCCCCTAGGGCCGGCCGGTCCCCGGCGGCCGGGGCGGGACCCCCGCGCCGCCGGGCTCCAGGCAATGCCCGCAGGTCAGCGCGGCGTGGCGGACCGGCGGCCGCTCGTAAAACGTGGTCGGAAGCCCGTCGATCCCCTGCTATGGTTGTCCATGTCGCCGCGGGAAACCGGGGCCGACCACCTGGTCCGGGTGGCGGAATGGCAGACGCGCTAGCTTGAGGTGCTAGTGCCCTTTATCGGGCGTGGGGGTTCAAGTCCCCCCTCGGACACACAGAGAAAGAACCCCACTTCGGTGGGGTTCTTTCGCGTTTCCGGGCGAAGCCGGGTCCCTTCCGGGGCGAAGCCCGGGTGAGCTCTCCGCGGAACGGGGTGGCCGGATCCACCCGTGCGGCATCATGGGGCCTGACCGGGTCAAGGGGGGAACGTGTCACAGGACGAACCGCGCAACGACGTCGTGATCGCCGGGCGGTACCGCCTGGGGAAGAGGCTGGGCCGCGGCGGCATGGGGACCGTCTGGCAGGCCTCGGACGAGCTCCTGGGCCGCGCGGTCGCCGTCAAGGAACTCCACGTGGGCGAGGGCAAGGAAGCCGCGGGAGCCCTGCGCGAGGCCCGCACCGTCGCTCAGATCAAGCACCCGCACGTCGTCGTGGTGCACGACGTGGTCGAGGACGACGGCCGCCCGTACATCGTGATGGAACTCGTCGAGGGCGGCTCGCTCGCCGACCGCCTCGGCGCCGCCGGGCCGCTGGGCGCCGGCGAGACCGCCCGCATCGGGCTCGCCCTGCTCGGCGCCCTGAGCGCGGCCCACGACCGCGGGGTGCTCCACCGGGACGTCAAGCCCGCCAACGTCCTCATGGAGGCGGGCACCGGGCGGGTCGTGCTCACCGACTTCGGCATCGCCCGCCTCGCGGGTTCCACCACCATCAGCGAGACGGGTGCCTTCGTCGGCTCGCCCGAGTACACCTCCCCGGAGCGGATGCAGGGCGCCGCCGCCGGACCCGAATCCGACCTGTGGTCCCTCGGCGCCCTGCTGTGCGCCGCCCTGACCGGCGAGTCGCCCTTCCACCGGGATTCGCTGGGCGGGGTGCTGCACGCCGTCGTCTACGACGAGATCCGCCCGCCGGTGCAGGCCGGGCCGCTGACCCCGCTGATCCGCGGCCTGCTGGAGCGCGACCCCGAACGCCGGCTGGGCGTGGCGGACGCCCAGCGGATGCTGTCCGCGTACGTCACCACCGGCAGCCTGCCCCTCCTCGACCGCACCCCCGGCCCGGCACGCCCGGCCGGGCCCGCCGCCCCGCCCGGGTACTCGCCGACCGAACGCGTCACGGCGCAGACCGGCCCCGCGACGGAGCCGGGGGCCCGCCGGGCCGGCCTGCGCGTCGGGCTGGTCGCCGCGCTCGTCGTGGCGGCCGTCATCGGCGCGGTGGCCGTGACCTCCCTGCTCTCGGACCGGGCCGGGGACAAGGGCCGGGCGGCCGGGCCGGGCGACCCCACCTCCCCTTCCCCCGGAGTGACCACGTCCGCCCCGCAGTCCCCGACGCCCCCGGCCTCGCCCACGGCCACCGTGGGGGCCACGGCCACGGCCACGACCACGGTGACCGCGCCGGCCCCGGCGCCGCCCGCGCAGCCGGCCCCCGGCAAGGCTGCGCCCGCCGGGTACCGCTTCGTCTCCGACCCGGAGGGTTTCGGGCTCGCCGTACCGCAGGGCTTCCAGCGCACCACCGACGACCAGCGGGTCTTCTACGTCTCCGCGGACGGCGCGATCCGGATCGGCATCAAGGTGAAGCCGGTTTCGGGCGGGCCGCTCGCCGCGATGCGGCAGTCCGACGCCAACGGCCCGTCCAACAACCCGGGCTACCGCGACAACACGATCGTCCCCACCACGCACAACGGACTGCCCGCTGCCCTCTGGGAGTTCACCTGGAACGGCTTCACCGCCGCCGAGGGGCCCCGGCACACCTTCGACCTCTGCTGGGACGAGAACGGCCGGATGTACGACGTCTGGGTCTCGGCCCCCCTCGGCCGCCTCACCCAGGCCAGGGGGAACTTCGACGCGGCCCTGGACTCCTTCGTCCCGGTCGGATAGCCCTCAGGGGCCCGTCGGCCCCGGTCGGGTGCCGAGGACCACCAGGCCCTCCGGGGCCGGGAGGCTGCCCGGGGCGAGCGGCCCCAGGGTCTGCGGCAGCGCCAGGCGCGGCCCCCCGCCCTCCGGGGGCGCGTCGAACAGGTACGCCGCCCCCGACGCGGAGTCGCTGACCAGGTGCGGGCCGCCGGCCGACGCCGTGAAGCGCGTCAGCGGGGCCCGGAAGAGGCGGCCCAGCTGGCGCAGGGTCTCCGGGGTGGCGGCGGGCGGTGCGGCGGGCGCCGCGCCGGCCGGGACGTCCGGGGGGATGGCCCCGGACAGCAGCAGCGCCAGCAGCACCGGGACCGCCTTGCGGCGCAGGGCCTCCGTCGCGGAGCCCAGCCGGTGCGCGTGCGCGGCCGGCAGGGACAGGGCCAGGCTCCCGGCGGCCTCGCCCGTCGCGATCGGCACCGCCGAGCACACGACCCCCGGGGAGTACTCGCGCAGGTCGAACACCGGGGCGCCCGGAGCCACCGCGTCCAGGGCGCTGAACAGGGCCCGGCTGTCGGTGATGGTCCGGGCGGTGAGCCGGGTCGGTCGGTGGCGGGCCACGTGGTCGGCCCGGCCGTCGTGGTCGAGCTGCGTCAGCAGGCACTTCCCGACCGCGCTGGCGTGCGCGGCCGCCCGGAAGTCCACCCACTCCCGCACCGGCGGAGCCCCCGGCCCGTCCGCCATCTGCGTGATCCGGACCTCGCCCTCCGCGTACCGGCTCAGGTACACGGCGGCGCCCGCGCTGTCGCGGGCCAGCGCCAGGGTGCGCTGGAGCTGCCCCGCCAGGCCGGTGCCGCCCGGGGCCGCGAGCCGGTCCAGGGCCGGGCCGGGCGCGTACACCCCGGCGGCCGGGCAGTACGCGTACTCCTCCTCGCGCAGCATCACGAGCAGCGGGCGCAGCTCCGCCGCGGCCAGCCCCGACTGCCGTGCGAGCCGGGCCGCCCGCACCCCGAGCGGGTGCCGCTCCAGGACCCGTACGACGGCCAGCGCGCGCCGCGCCTGCGCCAGGGCCTCACCGGTGTCGGACTGGACCACCGTCCCCCGCGCGGCCGACGTCAGCGCGGGGTGGCGCAGCGGGCCCGGACCCGGGCGTGGCAGCGCGGGCGGCAGCGGGGGCGGCGGCAGGAACGCGGCCAGCACCGCGGGCAGCCCCGGCCTGGGCACCGGTACCGGGCCCAGATCGGGGTCGTCGCACTGGTCGACGTACCGCAGGACGGCCGCCTGGGCGCACAGCCGCACCTCGCGCAGCTCCCGGCGGCCGCCGGGCCTGAATCCCCGGCGGCCCAGCTCCCGCGCCCAGAGGCGGGCGTCGTGGTGCTCGCCGCGCCGGGAGTGGTCCAGGAAGAGGCAGTAGGCGGCCGGCGCGGTGCGCGGGCGGCCGGAGCCGGCGGCGAACTGCCACCAGAAGCGGGAACCCTCGCGCAGCCCGGCCAGGTACAGCATGCAGCCGAAGACGACCGCCCCCGGCAGGTCGCTGTGCCGGCTCTCCAGGAAGGCTTCGAGGTCGGCGCCGGCGCGCGGGTCCCCGACCACGGCCAGGCAGGCGGCCTTCAGGTCGCGCCGGGCCCGCTCCGACTCCAGCGGGCGGTCCCGGGCGGGGTCGCTCCAGCCGAAGGGCCGGCGGCGGCTCCGGGACGGCGCTGCCGCGGGGGCGCCCGGGGCGCGGGGTACGCGCAGCAGCCGGGCCTCGGCCGCGCCCAGGTCGTAGTGCGGGTAGCGGTCGCGCACGCCCGCGCGGGCCAGGAACTCCGCCAGGGAGCGCGGGGCCTCCTCGCGGCCGCCGCCGGTGCCGGGGTCCTCGCCGGGCCTCATGATCCGGCGGAGGCGTCGAGCAGCCGGGCGAGGCGCCGGTGGGCCTGGCCGAGCTGCGAGCGGACGGTGGCCTCGTCGACGCCCATCACGGCGGCGGCCTCGCCGGGGGTGCACTGGAGCCCGTAGCGCAGGAGCACGGTGTCCCGCTGCCGCTCGGCGAGGCGGGAGACCGCCGAGTAGAAGCGGATGGTGTCGGTCAGCACCTCGTACTGGTCGGCGTGCGCCTCCTTGAGGGCCGCCTCGAAGGCGCTGATGTCCATCGGCTCGGGGCGGCGCAGACGCGGGTCGCGGCGCTGCTGCCAGTCGACGATCCGCTGCTTGAGCACGGTCCAGGCGTAGGCGTCGAGGCGGTCCATGTGGAGCATGCGCAGCCACTCGTTCATGATCGAGTCGAAGGTGGCGTCCACCGCGTCCTCGGCGGCCGCGTCGGAGCCGAGCTGAAGGTACGCGAAGCGCATGTACGCGGGCCGCCGGTTCGCGTGGAAGGCCCAGTACGACAGGCGCGCCGTCGGATCCCACTGACTCATGGGCGTCGGCTGCCGCCGTCGGCTGGGCAGTCCCACGGCCCCGCCGGACTCCTCCGGTCCGCCATCGTTCACCGTTCCCCACCTCATCCCCTGGTGCGGGGTCCATGAGAGCAGCGCCTACGCCCTCCGAGGGGGTGGAGGAGCAACATGAGGGGATTAGGTCCGGTGGTGATCGGATGGTGACCGATGCCGATCACGCGAGGTGCCGGGGAGCCCGAACGCATATGCCGAGGCCGGCCCGGGTCCGGCGGGCGGCCCGGCGGGCGGTCCGGTACGCGCTCCGGGTGCGCGGCCCGCGGGCGGTCCGGTGCGCGGACACCGGTCGGGGCCCCGGCGGTGCGGCTGTAGCATGGGGCCCATCGCGAGGGCCGTGACGGAGAGGTCACAGTCCTCGCTTTTGCGTTGCGTCCCGCCCCGGACCCCCGGGAAAAAGCCGACGCGTGGCGTTTCGCCGGTTCGATACGATGAACCGCGCGTTGTCACGCGTAGATCCGTACAAATGAAACGAATGGAGCATCCGAGGATGGCTCGACACCTGATCACCAGCGCGCTTCCCTACATCAACGGGATCAAGCACCTGGGCAACATGGTCGGGTCGATGCTTCCGGCGGATGTGTACTCCCGGTACCTCCGCCAGCGCGGCCACGACGTCCTGTACATCTGCGCCACCGACGAGCACGGCACCCCCGCCGAGCTCGCCGCCAAGGAGAACGGCCTCCCGGTCTCCGAGTTCTGCGCGCAGGCCCACGACGCCCAGAAGGCGGTCTACGACGGCTTCGAGCTGTCCTTCGACTACTTCGGCCGCAGCTCCTCCGCGCAGAACGTGGAGATCACCCAGCACTTCGCGCGGCAGCTCCAGGCCAACGGATTCATCGAGGAGCGCGCGATCCGGCAGGTGTACTCGCCCGCCGACGGCCGCTTCCTGCCGGACCGCTACGTCGAGGGCACCTGCCCGCACTGCGGCTACGACAAGGCCCGCGGCGACCAGTGCGAGAACTGCACCCGCGTCCTCGACCCCACGGACCTGATCGAGCCCCGCTCGGCCATCTCCGGCTCCACCGAGCTGGAGGTCCGCGAGACCAAGCACCTCTTCCTGCTCCAGTCCAAGCTGCAGCACGAGGTCGAGGCCTGGGTCGCGCGGCACGAGGACGAGTGGCCGCAGCTGGCCTCCTCCATCGCCCGCAAGTGGCTGACCGAGGGCCTGCACGACCGCGCCATCACCCGCGACCTCGACTGGGGCGTCCCGGTCCCGGCGGACACCTGGCCCGAGCTGGCCGCCGAGGGCAAGGTCTTCTACGTCTGGTTCGACGCGCCGATCGAGTACATCGCCTCCACCAAGGAGTGGGCCGACGCCGCCCCGGCCGACCGCGACTGGAAGTCGTGGTGGTACGAGGCCGAGGACGTCCGCTACACCCAGTTCATGGCCAAGGACAACGTCCCGTTCCACACGGTGATGTTCCCCGCCACCGAGCTCGGCACCCGCGAGCCGTGGAAGATGGTCGACTACGTCAAGGCCTTCAACTGGCTGACGTACTACGGCGGCAAGTTCTCCACCTCGCAGAAGCGCGGCGTCTTCACCGACCAGGCGCTCGAGATCCTGCCCGCCGACTTCTGGCGCTACTTCCTCATCGCCAACGCCCCCGAGTCCGACGACTCCTCCTTCACGTGGGAGCACTTCGCGGCCACGGTCAACAAGGACCTCGGCGGCACCCTCGGCAACTTCGTCAACCGCGTACTGACCTTCTCCCGGAAGAAGTTCGGCGACGAGGTCCCCGCGGGCAGCCCGGCGGGCGAGGCGGAGGCGAAGCTCGGCGAGCAGATCGCCGAGCTGCTGGCCGAGTACGAGGGCCACATGGAGACCCTCCAGTACCGCAAGGCCGCCGCCGCGCTGCGCGCCCTGTGGTCGGCCGGCAACGCCTACCTGGACGAGAAGGCCCCGTGGCTGGAGGTCAAGACCGACCTCGACGCCGCGGCCCTCACCCTGCGCACCGCGATGAACCTCATCCACCTCTACTCGGTGGTCTCCGAGCCCTTCATCCCGGCCTCGGCGCGCGCCATGCGCTCCTCCTTCGAGCTGGCCGGCGACACCGCGGCCTGGGTCACCCCGGAGCAGGCCAAGGCGCTGGACACGGTCCCGGCCGGCACGCCGTTCACCGTGCCGCCGGTGCTCTTCGCCCGGATCACCGAGGAGGACCTGGAGTCCTACCGCGAGCGCTTCGGCGGCAACCCGGAGGCCTGAGCGCTCCCGTCACCGTCCTGAAGGGGCGCGGCCCGTGCGGCCGCGCCCCTTCGGCGTACCCCGGCGGCGGCGTGCCCCAGGGGCGGCGGGGCGGCCGGTGGTAGGCAAAACCCCACCACCATGACTCCACCTGGGCGTGCAGACCCGACCGGGACCGCACGGCTGGAATGGGTCCATGACCCCTTCCCGTACCGCCCGGTGGACGGCCGGATGGCTGCTCGCGGCCGCCTGGGCACTGTCCTTCCCGCTGTTCTCCTCGCTGGCCCCGCACCGCCTGTGGGGCTGGTGCGCGGCCGCCGGATACCTCGCCGCCGCGGCCGCCACCGCCCTGGGCCGGCGCCGGGAGGCGCTCGCCGCCGCGCTGGTGGGCGCGGTGGCCGTACCGCTGCTCTACCTGGTGCTCACCGGACAGGGGCAGTCCGAGGTCGGCGTCATCGAACGGTCCGGGCGGCTCCTGCTGGAGACCGGAAGGCTTTACGTGGACCGCCCCGCCGGGGTCGAGGAGTACACCCCCTACCTCCCCGGCACGGCCCTCCTGGGCATCCCGCGCGCCCTGCTCGGCGGCGGCTCCGGCGACGGAGACCCCTGGGCGGTGCGGCTGCTGGGCGACGCCCGCGTCTGGTGCGCGGCCGCGCTCTTCGGCGGGATGCGGGCGGGGCGCCGCCTCCTGGGCACCGCCCCCTCCCCGCTGCTCCCGCCGCTGGTGGCTTCGCCGGTCGTGGCGCTCCCGCTCGCGGTGAGCGGGGTGGACCTGCCGCTGGCGGGGCTGTGCTGCCTGGCCCTCGCGGCGGCCGCCTCCGGCCGCCCGGCGGCCTCCGGGGCGGCCCTGGCCGCGGCGTGCGCCCTCAAGTGGACGGCGCTGCCCGCGGTGGCGGTGGTGCTGGCCCTCCTCGCGGCGTGCCGGGGCCGGCGGGCGGCGCTGCGGTGCGCGCTGGTGACGCTGCTGGGGACGGCGGCCCTGGTGGTGCCGGGCCTGCTGCTCCAGCCGGGAGAGCTGTGGCGGCAGGTGTTCGCCTTCCCGACCGGGCGGGCCGAAGTGCCGACCCCGGCGAGCAGCCCGCTGCCGGGGCACCTGCTGGCGGAACTCGGGCCGTGGGGCTGGCACCTGACGGTGGGTCTGCTGGCGCTCGGCGGGCTGGGGATGGCGTTCTCGCTGCTGGTGCGCCCGCCGCGCACCGTGGTGGCCGCGGCCGACCGGCTCGCGCTCGGGCTGACCCTGGCGTTCCTGCTGGCCCCGGCGGGCCGCTTCGGCTACCTGGCGCTGCCGCTGCTGCTGGCGGCCTGGGCCCGCTCGGCGGCCCCGGCCGGCCCGTCCGCCTCCCGCGTGGTGACGGGCTCGGGAGCGGGCCGGCCCGCTCAGCCGGCGGCCGCCGGGAGGGCCGTAGGGCCGTAGCGGGCGGTGGCGGCACCCGTCGACAGGGCCCAGTAGCGGTCCCCGAAGGACCAGTGCCACCACTCCGTCGGGTAGTTGACCAGCCCGGCGGCCGTCAGCGCACCGCTCAGCACCTCCCGGTTGGCCCGCGCCGTGTCGCTGATGTTCCCGGCGCCGGTGTAGCAGGCGCCCTCGCTCTCCTCCGGACTGGCGTTGACCCGGGTGCCCAGGTCCAGCTCGTTCCAGCCGTGGTCGGCCAGGGTGACGTCCACGGCGGCGCCGGCGCTGTGCGGGGCGATCTCCGGCGGTGACACGTACCGGCTCGCGGCGGAGCGGACCTGCCCTTCGGACCATCCGGGGTGCTCGCCGCGCAGCAGGTCCGCGTACTCGGCGAAGTACCGCTGCTGGAGCGCGGGCGGCCGGAACCCCTCGATGAACAGCAGCCGCACGCCCCGGGGGAGCTCCCGCTGAGCCCTGAGCAGCCGCTCCAGCACGCCTTCGCGCAGGTGCGCGAAGGCGTGGGCCGGGTCCTCCTTGCGCAGGTGCACCAGGAGGGTGCCCGCGTCCCGGACGTCCACGAGCGGCTCGCCGCACTCCACGACGGGCACGGCGGCGACCCTCGGGTCCGACATCAGGATGATCTCGTCCATGGGACCATCCTCGCGTACGCCCGTACGCCCGTACGCCCGAGGTGTGTCCTCAGGACGGTTGCGCTCCCCGCAGGTGGGCCAGGACGGCCAGGACGCGCCGGTTGCCCTCCGTCGGGTCCAGGTCCAGCTTCGTGAAGATGCTGCTCGCGTGCTTGACGACGGAGGCCTCGGTGATGAACAGGCGGGCCGCCAGGGCCTGGTTGTTGAGTCCCTCCGCCATCAGCGCGAGCACCTCCCGCTCGCGCGGGGTCAGGCGGGCCAGCGGCTCGTTCGCCGGCCGCGGCGCGAGCAGGACGCGGACCACCTCCGGGTCGATGACCGTCTGCCCCTCGTGCACCCGGCGCAGCGCGTCGAGGAACTCGGTCACCTCCCCGACCCGGTCCTTGAGCAGGTAGCCCAGCCCGGCGGCCGAACCGCCGGTGAACAGCTGGGTCGCGTACGCCGTGGCCACGTACTGCGACAGCACCAGGACCGGCAGGGACGGGTCCGCGGAACGCAGTTCCAGCGCGGCCCGCAGCCCCTCGTCGCGCAGCCCGGGCGGCATCCGCACGTCCGTGACGACCACGTCGGGCCGCTCGGCGGCCACGGCCCGCAGCAGCGCGGGGGCGTCGCCGACGGAGGCGAGCACCCGGTGGCCGCCCAGGGTCAGCAGTTCCGTCAGCCCGGCCCGCAGCAGCACGGAGTCCTCGGCCAGGATCACCCGGAGCACGGGACCTCCACCCTCAGTTCGGTCGGACCGCCCACCGGACTGGACACCGTCAGCCTGCCCTGCAACATCGCCACCCTGTCCGCGAGACCCGCCAGGCCCGCCCCCGCGCCGGGATCGGCCCCGCCGCGGCCGTCGTCGGTGATGGTGAGGGTGAGCCGGTCGCCCTCGACCCTACCGGCGACGCCGACCCGTGAGGCGCCGCTGTGCTTGGCCGCGTTGGCGAGCGCCTCGGCGACGGTGAAGTACGCGGTGACCTCGACCGGTTCGGGCAGCCGGGGCAGCTCCAGGTCCACCGTGACCGGGACGGGATGGCGCAGCGCCACCTCGGCCACCGCCGCCGCGAGGCCGTGGTCGGTGAGCACCTGGGGGTGGATCCCCCGTACGAGGTCCCGCAGTTGGGCGAGCGCCAGCCTGGCCTCCTCGCGGCCCCGGCTCACCAGCGCCGCCGCGTCCGCCGCCTGCGGGTGCTCGCGCAGCCGCAGCTCGGCGAGGCCCAGGGTCATGCTGAGGGCCACCAGCTGCTGCTGGGCCCCGTCGTGCAGGTCCCGTTCGATGCGCCGCCGTTCGGCTTCGAAGGCCTCGACCAGCCGGACGCGCGAGCGGGTGAGCTCCAGCACCCGGTCGTCCTCCGCGCGCGGCCCGAGCAGCAGCCGGGCGCACTTGACCTGGGCCCCGGCGATCAGCGCGCCCGCGTACGCCGTCAGAGCGAGCCCGGCCAGCCCCGCGGCCGTCCCGCCCAGCGCCTCCAGCGGCCCGGCCACCGCCTCGCCGGGTACCAGCATCACCGGCTCCGGGGCGAGGGCCCACACGATCACGGGGGACGCCACCAGCATCAGGGAGAACGCCACCAGTGCCAGCACCCCGAAGCCGGCCGCCCCGAAGACCATCCCGAGCAGGACGGCGTACCCGAACTCCCGCCAGGTGGCGCGCTTGCGCAGCCGCGTCCGCAGCCAGGCGGCCGGGCCGGCCCCGGCGAGCGAGGTGTGCGGGTCGGCCACCGGCTCCGGCTCCACCCACCGCAGCCGGCGCCGCTCCAGCTCCCCGAGGGGCACCGCCCCCGCCAGGGCGGCGACCAGCAGCAACAGCCCGATCCCGGCCACCGCGAGCAGCACCCCGAGCCCCACGAGCAGCGCCAGCGCGAGCAGCACCCCGTACCCGAGCGGGAACCCGCTCGCCAGGTACCCCCAGCACCGCCAGGGCCACCACGAGCCCAGGAACCGCAGCGGCCGCCGCATCACCCGCCAGACGGCGACGGGCGGGGCGGGGGAGGGGGCCGTGGACGCGGACATGCAGAAAGCCTAGGCGAGCCCCCCGTGCTCACCGGCCGTCACATCGCCGCGCCCACCGCCACGAAGCCGCAGATCAGCACGGACAGGATCGCCAGCAGCGGCCAGACGAAGCGGAGGTACTTGTCGTAGCCGACCTTGGCCAGGGCGACACGGGCGGGGGCGGGCGTCCCCGGCCGCGGACGGCCCGGAGGCCGGGGCCGGGGTGCCGCACGCGGTTCGAAGTGAGCCGTCGCACAAGGATCTTGACCTGTCCGGCGCGTGTCCGAAGGCGGTCCTTGATCGTTTCTTCGGGCGTAACCCTCATTTTCGGCTGCCGGATCGGGAGGACCGCGGTGACGGCTTGGCAGTACTTCGCCGGGGCGGGGCTGGTGGCCGCGCTCTGCCCGCTGCACGGCCATGTGGCGGTCGCGGGCGACGGCCACGGCCGCGGGGCGCGGGTCGACGTGTGCGTGCCCGGCGGGCCGCCCGGGCCGCCCGCGGTGCGGCCGCCCGCCATGCCGCCCCCGCCCGTGGCGCGGCCCGGGACCCCGTCGGCGGCACCGCCCGTACGGGTGACGGTGCCCGGCGCCGTCCGGCCCACGGTGCGCCACCCCGGCCACGCGCCGGGGCTGGCGGAGCGGCCCGTACCCGGGGCGGCTGCGCCGGGCGGGCCGGCGCAGCCGCCGCAGGCTCCGCCGGCTGCGGCCGGGGAGCCGGAGCCGGCTCCGGCCGATGCCCCCGCCCCGCCCGGGGCCAGGGCCGCCGTCGAGCGGGTGAGCAGGTTCCACGTACGCCCGTACCACTCCGCGGCCCTGGAGCGGCGCGGCCCGGACGGACTGAGCACCATGATGCTGATGGTGGTCGTGACCACCCCGGCCGTGCTGGCCGCCGCCGCGCTGCGTCCCCGCTCCAAGAGCCGGAGCTGACGCCCCCGGCCCCGGGGGGCCGAGCACCCGCCCCGCACACCCGCCCCGCATACACACACCCCATGCGTCCGCGCATCCACGAACGGGAGATCCCTCGTGTCCGAATGGCTGGTCCTGGCCATCGCCATGGCGCTCGTCTGCGCCCTCGTCCTCGCCATGACCGTGGTCCGGCACCGCCGGGTCGCGGACGACGAGGACACCAGCGAAACCCCCGACGTCATCGAGTACATGACGATGATGGTCGGCGTGGTCTACGCGATCGTCCTGGGCCTGGCCATCGCGGGCGTCTGGGAGGCGCGCGGCGCGGCCGAGGACAGCGTGCGCCGCGAGGCCCAGTCGCTGTACGAGGTCACCCAGCGGGCCGACGTCTACCCCGGGCCCGTCCGCGACCGGATCCGCGGCGAGGTGGACGCGTACGTCGCCCACACCGTCAGCGTGGACTGGCCGCGGCTGGTCTCCGGCCAGGACGCCTCCGCCGAGGGCGCGCAGCTGCTCGGCAAGCTGCGCACCGACGTCACCCACCAGAGCCCCGCCAATGAACTCCAGGCCCAGGCCTACCAGCCGCTGCTCGACCACATCGCCGCCGCCGACGACGCCCGGCACTCGCGCACGCAGAGCGACGAGTCCACCCTGCCGAGCGTGGTCTGGTTCGGGCTGGTGGTCGGCGGCGTCGTCACCATCGGGCTGATCTTCACGTTGCAGATCCGGCGTTCGGGGCGCGAGCTGCTGCTGGCCGGGCTGTTCAGCGCGCTGATCGTGTTCCTGCTGTTCATGGTGTGGAGCTTCGACGCCCCCTACGGGCGGGACGGGACCGACTCCGCCGGCCCCTTCCAGGACCTGTTCCCGGCCGTGTCGGTGACGGCCTCCCGCTGAGTGCCCGCGCCGGCGCCCGCGACGGGGCGGTCCCGGCGGGCTCAGCCTCCCGCCGGGGCCGCCTGCCGCCGCACGGCGGCCACGAGCGGCGAGTGCCGCAGGGCGTGCGAGATCCGCACGAGGTCGCGCGGCCCGTCGGCCAGCAGCGGCACCCGCTCCTCGTCGCCGCTCCCGGACCCCTCCGGGTCGGCGGCGCTGGCCCGTACGGCGGCCACCACCATCGCCGCGTCCGCGACGGCCCGGGCCGTCTCCTCGTCCGCCCCGTCCGCCCGGGCCCGCTCGTAGGCGGTGTCGCGGTGGCGCCGGTCGAAGGCGGGGCCGAGGCGCAGGAAGCCGTCGTGGATGTCGGACTCCCGCTGGATCACCCGGATCGCGGCCGGGGACCACCAGGACATCCGCACGCAGGGCGTGCCCCGGGGCGCGGTGCTCTGCACCTCGTGCCACAGTGCCCCGAGGCGGCGGTAGGTGCTCCAGGTTCGCCAGCTGTCCGACACGCGCTGGCACACCAGCGGCAGCACGAAGCCCACGGAGCTGACGAGGGCGGCGAAGGCGGCCAGCGGCGGGGCGAGGTAGGTGCTCAGGTAGTCCAGGTCGTGGCCCAGCCAGCGGGCGGCGACGGCGGACATCTTGGCCGCGTCGTAGGCGAGGCTGATGGTGTACCCGGCGACGATGATCACCAGTCCGGCCCGGAGCCAGCCGCCGACCCGCAGGGACCAGCGCCAGCACATCGACACCATCATCAGCACGGCGGCGTTGTGGGCCAGCAGGTAGGCCGTGATCATCAGCCGGATGTAGGGCGTGTTCGCGTAGTAGGTGTCGAAGTCCCGCAGCCGCTCGACCGGGGCGTCACCGAGGGCGAACAGGACGACGATGGCCACGACGACCACGGAGTAGCCCGCGATCCAGCGCTGCGAGGTGCGCCGGATCTCCTTCACCGGGCCGCCGCGCCAGTTGAAGACGAGGACGAGGCAGGAGGCGCTGAAGGCGGTCATCAGGCAGTAGACGAGCGGGGCGGAGACGTTGGGGACGCCGGTCCAGCGGTTGACGGCGGCGATGGTGGGCGGGGCGGCGAAGGTGAACACCGCGCCGCCGAGGAGGAGCAGGACGAAGACGGACCGCAGCAGCGGATCGCGGCCGTTGGCGCGCAGCGCCGGCAGCTTGCACACGAGGGCCACTGCCATCGCGGCCGCGGGGATGTAGTAGTCCGGTCCGCTCAACGGTCGTTCCTGCGCCCCCGGTAGCCGAGCGAGGTCTCGATCCGGCCGGCCAGCTCGTCCCGCTGGGCCGGTGGCCGGTGGCCCGCCGAACCGGCCAGCCAGGTGCGGCAGCGGCTGCCCAGCAGGAGCCCGAAGCTCTCCGCCTCCGTCTCCTCCTGGACGTCGGCCCGGGTCCGGGCGGCGACGCTGCGGACGGTCTCGCCGAGGTCGGCGGCGTCGGTCAGCAGGCGGGCGGCGACGGCGGCCCCGTCGACGTGGTGGCTGCAGTGGCCGGCCTTCATGTGCCACAGCTCGTGGCCCAGGATCACGAGCTGGTGGTCGGGCGCCGTGCGCTCCTCGACGACCACCAGGTCCCGGTCCGCCATGTCGAGCCAGAGGCCGCTCGCCGTCCCCTGCGGGAACGCGGCCATCCGGAATTCCACCGGGCGGCCGCGGTGCCTGCTCATGCCCTCGCAGAGGGCGGCGTAGAGGTCCAGCGGTTCCACGGGGGCGGCCAGCTTGATGCCGGACACCAGCTCCGCGCACAACCGCCGCTGCGCTCTGCCTATGCTCACCGTTCTCCCCGTCGGCGCGGATCCGGATCAGGACTCAAGGATCAGATCCAGACTTTCGACTGGGTCATGATTCGTTCGGTTTGACGCTTTCGAGAAGCATGTCCAGCCATTCGGTCACCTTGTCCCGGTGCTTGTCGCTGGGCAGTTGGGCGGCGCGCCAGGCGATGCCCCGTACGCCGTGGTTCTGCAGGAGTCTTGCCAGCGGATCGCCCGCCGAAGCCGCCTCCGCCGGTACGGTCTGCCGCTCGCGCCCCGCGAAGTCCTGGAGCAGCTGCTGCTCGGTGCGCTGGAGGGCGTCCGTGAGGGCGTCGGCGTCATGGGCGGTGAGGAAGCCCGCGTGCACGCCGAAGAACCGCTGGATGGCGTCGCAGTGCTCCATCGTGGGCCGCCGGTCGCCGTTGATCAGGGCGCCGGCCTGCTGCCTGGACATCCCGGCGCCGTCTGCGATCTCCTGCTGCGTGTAGCGGCGGCCGTTGGGTTTGACCCGGGTCCGCCGGAGCAGGTCCAGGCGCTGGAGGAAACGCGCCTGCAGATCGGGTTCGCCGGCCCGCCGGCCGTCGAGCAGGGTCCTGATCACATCAGTGGGGACCCCGGACGCCTCCGAGAGCCGGCGGAGGTCGAAGACCTGGTTCGGGTCGCGGCCCATTTTGTTCGCCAGTTCGGCGACCCGCGTGACGGTCGCTGCCAGGGGCGCGTTGGCCACCGCGACGGGAGCCGGGAAGCCGTCTGTCACCAGTGGTTCTCCTAGATCGCGCGAGGTCAGTGGGCACGTGGTCGGCCTTGAGGAATCTATCCGGTTTGTTTTGGGAGAGCCAGAACTTGCCACAGCTGTGGCGGGAATGAGCTGTCGCTCGGCTGGAATTGCCACAATAGTTGACACTCGAATGAAGTCGGTAGCAGGATCGCCACACGGAAATGAAGATCCAGACCGTTGAGGAGGGGGAGCTCTCGGTGCCACATCTCGCAGCGGTGGGCCCGTCTGATGGCCTCGTCCGAGCCGGTGAGGAGCGCCTGGCGGGCGAGGAGCCCCGCGGCGCAGTGCGGTCGGAGCGGCGCAAGGAGATTTTGCGCCAGCGCCGCGAAGAACTGAGCCTGAGCCAGGAAGACGTCGCGTCGCGGTTGCGCATCAGCGTGCGCGCGTACGGAAACTGGGAGCGCGGGCTCGTCAAGGAGTGGACGGACCGCAAACTCCTCGCCCTGGCCGAGGCCTTGGAGATGAGCGAGCGGCAGTGCTTCTGGCTGTTCCGGGTCATGGTCGACCGGGACCCGCCGCCCACCTGGCGCGCGGCCGAGGAGAACCGGCTGCCCCAGGATCCGGCCCAGCGCGACTACCTGGTCGACTACGCGGCCCTCATGGAGGCCGTGCCCTACCCGAGCTTCCTGGTGGACCACCGCTGGGACGTGGCCCTCACCAACTCGGCCTTCGACCGGCTGTTCCAGTCGGTCCGCCCCCATCCGACGGCCCTGCCGGACGACAACTTCCTGCGCTTCGTGCTGTTCCACCCGGACGCCGCGGCCGTGCTGGAGGACCACGAACCGGCCTGGTGCGTACCGCTGCTGGCCCAGTTCGCGACCGCCCTGGCCGAGGCCCCGGAGGACGAGGGGCTGCGGAGCATCCGTCAGGAGGTGGCCCGGGACCCGTTCATGGAGGCCGCCTACCGCTACGGGGTCCCGCACTGGCTGACCACCCACGGGGAGGCCGCCGCCGAACAGGACGGCGCGGTGCGGACGGTGCGCCATCCCGACCCGGGATGGGGTCTGGTGCGGTGCCGGATGGTGGCGGAATCCAGCCGAATGCTGGAGGGCATGGGCCTCACCCGGATCACCCTCGTGCTCTCGGCCCCGCAGGGCCTGCCGGCCGGTCCGGTGCGCGGCGGAGCGGGCTTCCCGCAGCAGCAGGGCGCGCGTCTGCGGGCCGTGCCGCCGCTGGGGGAGTGACGCCGCGGGGGAGACTGGTCCCCTGAAGCGCGTGCCACGGCCCGTGCCAGGGCGGGGCCGGCGGCGCCGAGCCGTACCGACCGCCTGGTTCGTTCCGTGCGGATGCCACGATCCGCGACATCGCGCGGATGCCACGGATCGTGGCATTCCGACGGGCGTCGCCGGAGTCGTGGCTTCGCCCGTGCCCGGGGCAGCCCCGGGCCGTGGCCGCGGCCACGACGGCGGAAGGGCGGAAATGGGCATGCGGTTGACCATCCTCGGCGGGGGCGGATTCCGCGTCCCGCTCGTCTACGGGGCACTGCTGGGGGACCGCGCCGAGGGCCGGGTGTCCCATGTGACGCTCTACGACGAGGATCCTGCCCGGCTCACGGCCATGGCCCGGGTCCTCGCGGACCAGGCCGCGGCCTCCGGGGCGGCGGACGCCCCGGCCGTCACCGCCACCGGGGACCTGGACGAGGCCCTGCGCGGGGCCGACTTCGTCTTCTCCGCCATCCGCGTCGGCGGCCTGGAGGGGCGCGCCGCGGACGAGCGGATCGCGCTGGCCGAAGGGGTGCTGGGCCAGGAGACGGTGGGTGCGGGCGGGATCGCGTACGGCCTGCGGACGGTGCCGGTGGCCCGGGAGATCGCGCGCAGGATCGCCCGTACCGCCCCCAACGCCTGGGTCATCAACTTCACCAACCCCGCCGGGGTGGTCACCGAGGCCATGGCCGAGGAGCTGGGCGACCGGGTCATCGGCATCTGCGACTCGCCCGTCGGGCTCGGCCGCCGGATCGCCCGGCTGCTCGGCGCGCGGCCCGGCGAGGCCTGGATCGACTACGTCGGCCTCAACCACCTGGGCTGGGTGCGCGGCCTGCACATCGGCGGGCGCGACGAGCTGCCCCGGCTGCTGGCCGACCCCGAGGCCCTGGAGTCCTTCGAGGAGGGACGGCTCTTCGGCGCCGACTGGCTGCGCTCGCTCGGCGCGGTCCCCAACGAGTACCTGCACTACTACTACTTCAACCGCGACACGGTACGGGCCTACCAGGAGGCCAAGCAGACCCGCGGCGCCTTCCTGCGCGACCAGCAGCGCGGCTTCTACGCCGAGGCCGGCCGGCCGGGGCAGCCCGCCGGGGCGGCGCTGGCCGCCTGGGACCGGACCCGGGCCGAGCGCGAGGCCACGTACATGTCGGAGAACCGCGAGGTGGCGGGCGTAGGGGAGCGCGAGGAGAGCGACCTGGAGTCCGGCGGCTACGAGAAGGTCGCCCTCGCCCTGATGCGGGCCATCGCCCGCGACGAGCGGGCCACGCTGATCCTCAACGTCCGCAACGGCCCGACGCTGTCCGTACTGGACCCGGAGGCGGTCATCGAGGTGCCGTGCCTGGTCGACGCGAACGGCGCCCACCCGGTGTCGGTGGCGCCGCTGCCGCTGCACGCGGTGGGGCTGGTCACCTCGGTGAAGGCGGCGGAGCGGGCGGTGCTGGCCGCCGCCGCGAGCGGCTCGCGGGCGGACGCCGTGAAGGCCTTCGCCCTGCACCCGCTGGTGGACTCGGTGGTGGTGGCCCGGCGGCTGCTGGACGGGTACGCGGCGGAGCACCCGGGCCTGGCCTACCTGCGCTGACGTCCCCCGCCGGCGCCGGGTCCGGGGTTTCACCCGGACGGCGGCTTGCGGCATGCGGTGCGGTGGGGTCGCTGTGAGAGTGCGAGATGTGACCACTGCCCCCGCCGTCGCCGCGCCGCCGCCCGTGCTGGACCGGCGGCGGCGCAACGTCGTCTTCGGCACGATCATGCTGGGCGTGCTGCTGGCCGCGCTCGACCAGACGATCGTGGGCACCGCCCTGCCCACCATCGTCGCGGACCTCGGCGGCGCGGCCCACATGGCCTGGGTGGTGACCGCGTACCTGCTCGCGGAAACCGTCGCGACGGTTCTGGTCGGCAAGTTCGGCGACCTCTTCGGCCGGAAGGTCATCTTTCAGATCTCCGCCGTCATCTTCATCACCGGCTCCTTCCTGTGCGGCCTCGCCGGCAACATGACCCTGCTCATCCTGTGGCGGGGGCTCCAGGGCATCGGCGCCGGAGGCCTGATGGTCACCTCCATGGCGCTGATCGCCGACGTGGTCCCGCTGCGCGAACGCGGCAAGTACCAGGGCGCGATCGGCGCCGTCTTCGGCGTCGCCACCGTCATCGGACCGCTGCTGGGCGGCCTGTTCACCGACCACCTCAGCTGGCGCTGGGCCTTCTACGTCAACGTCCCCATCGCCGTCCTCGTCGTCGTGGCCGCCGCCCGCACCATCCCCTCCGTACGTGCCGTCGGCCGGCCCGCCATCGACTACCTGGGCATCGCCCTCGTCGCCGCCGGGTCGAGCGCCCTGATCCTGGCGACCAGCTGGGGCGGCAACGAGTACGCCTGGAGCTCGCCGACGATCACCGGCCTCTTCGCGGGCGGCGCGCTGGCCCTCGCCCTGTTCTGCCTGGCGGAGACCCGGGCGGCCGAACCGATGCTGCCCATGCGGCTCTTCCGCAACCCCGTCTTCACGGTGTGCTCCGTCCTCAGCTTCGTCGTCGGCTTCGCCATGCTCGGCGCGATGACCTTCCTGCCGACCTACCTCCAGTACGTGGACGGTGACTCGGCCACCCTGTCCGGCGTACGGACCCTGCCACTGGTCATCGGCCTGCTCATCGCGTCCGTCTTCAGCGGCAACGCCACCTCCAAGACCGGCCGGTACCGGATCTACCCGATCGCCGGCTGCGCGGTGATGGGCGCCGGCC
Source organism: Streptomyces sp. NPDC037421 (assembly GCF_055602105.1). NCBI lineage: Bacteria > Bacillati > Actinomycetota > Actinomycetes > Kitasatosporales > Streptomycetaceae > Streptomyces > Streptomyces sp. NPDC037421. The sequence goes on along the minus strand of NZ_JBVJWV010000015.1, from coordinate 17,219 downwards.
TCTACCTGCTGTCGCTGATGGGTCCCGGCACCGGCGCCTGGCTGGAGTCCGTGTACATGTTCGTCCTCGGCGCCGGCATCGGCCTGTGCATGCAGGTGCTGACCATCGCCGTGCAGAACACCGTGGACTACGCCGACCTCGGCACGGCGACCTCCGGAGTCACCTTCTTCCGTACGCTCGGCAGCTCCTTCGGGACCGCCGTCTTCGGGACGATCTACGCCAATCGCCTGGAGCCCGAGCTGAAGGCCGGGGTCGCCGAGGCCGCCCGGGCCACCGGTGCCGACCCGGCACGCATCGGCGCCGCCGCGCAGAGTCCGCAGGGGGTGCACGGGCTCGACCCGGCCGAGGCGGGGCCGGTCATCGACGCGTACGCCGACGCCCTGCACACCGTGTTCCTGTGGACGGTGCCGGTGGCGGCCGTCGGCTTCGTCGTCGCACTCTTCCTCAAGCAGGTCCGGCTGCGCGACAGCGCCCGGGCGGGCTCGACCGACATCGGCGACGGCTTCGCCTCCCCGGCCACGGCCTCGGGCGACTCGGCCAAGCTGCTGGAGCTGGCGGTGGGCAAGCTCGTGCGGAACATGGGGCCCGACACGGCGCGGGCCATCGTCGAAGCCTCCGACACGCGCCTCGACATGGCGGGGGCGTGGGCGGTGATGCAGGTGGACCTGATGACCCGGACCGTGGGGCACGCCGGCCTGGGGCTGATCGCGTCGCGGCTGTCGCTGCCGCCGGAGGTGCTGCTGCCGGTCTTCGACCGGATGGTGGAGGAGGGCTTCCTGACGCGGCAGAACGGCTTCTTCGCCCACACGCGGGCGGGCGAGCGCGAAGCCGCGGTCATCTCGCGGGCCTGGGCGGACTGGCTGGGCGACCGGCTGGAGCAGGACCGAGGCCGGCCGCGCAGCGAGGAGCTGCGGGCGGCTGCGGACGCGATCGCCAAACGGCTGCTGGCCGAGGACCTGGGCGAGGGCAACTTCGCGCCCCGGCGCACCGTTTAGGAGTCCCCGGACACGCTCAGCCGCCGTCGGCCGACCGGCGGCGGCTGTGAAAATCGCTGTCCGATCACCGGAGCACGGTGATAGACATCCGGCGTGGAAAAGAATCTTGAGTTCCCTGACCTGCTGCGACTGATCGATGAACGGTCGACCGCCTTCCGCGCCGCGGTCGCCGCCGCGCCCAGCCTCGACGCACAGGTGCCGACCTGCCCCGAGTGGACGCTGTTCGATCTGGTGAAGCACCTGGGTGGGGGGGACCGTTACTGGGCCGCCATAGTCGGCGCGGGGCCTGCCGACGCTCCCCCGGCCGGGGCCGCCGCCGCGCGCGCCGCTCTGGAAGTGCCGCGGGAGCGTGAGGCCCTGCTGGCCTGGCTGGCCGCGTCGACGCAGCTTCTGCTGAGCGCCCTGCGCGAGGCAGGGCCGGACACCGGCTGCTGGGCGTGGTGGAGTGCCCTGCAGACGCCGCGGACCTCCGGCGGAGTCGCCCGGCACCGGGTCCAGGAGAGCGCGGTGCACACCTACGACGCCCAGCTCGCCGCGGGCGCCCCGCAGCCGCTGCCGGCCGGGGTCGCACTCGACGGTGTCGAGGAGTTCCTGTTCACCTGCGTCGCGTCGACCAGCGCCTGGCCGCACAAGCCCACGGCCTTCGACTTCCACGCCGCCGAGGGCCGCTCCTGGCGCCTCACGGTCGACGGCGACGGCGCACGCTCCACCCGCATCCCCGCGCCCACTGCCGCGACCGGCGAGGACTCGGACGCAGCCGGCGCCTCCGTCCATGGCACGGCCAGTGAGCTGGTCGTCTACTTGTACGACCGTATCCCGGCCGAATCCTTGCGCGTTGACGGAGACGCAGGACTGCTCGACCTGCTCCGCGCCTGGGAGCCGGAGGAGTAGGACGCGGCGGGGGCGGCCGGCCGTGCCTTGGGCCGGCAGGACACGACTCTTCGTCAGTCGCGGCACCGGGCTGGAACCCGCGAGGCGGCCTCGGGGCGTCACCCGGCAAGCCTTCCGGCCGCCGAACTAAGAGGCCTTGTTCCCGATGGGGTAGTCGTGCGAGGGGACGGGCGGCAGGGCCGTGAGGTCGGGGCGCCAGACGCGCAGGACGGCCGCCGAGGGCGGGTAGAGGGTGCCGGGGATCTCCTCCGGCGCGAACCACTGCCAGCGGGCGATCTTGTGCGGCTCGGTGACGGCCGGGCTGCCCTCCGCCGAACGGGTCAGGGCGGCCACCGTCAGGCGGGTCGGCGGCTCGGGGTGCGCGTGGAGCTGGACGGCCAGCAGCTCGACGCCCCCGGGCTCGGTCCGCAGGGAGGTCTCCTCGGCCAGCTCGCGGGCGGCGGTCTGCTCGAAGCCCTCCCCGGGGTCCACCTTGCCGCCGGGCAGCTCCCAGTTCCCGTCGTGGGCCTGTCCGAGCAGTACCCGGCCGTCGGGGCCGAGGACGATCAGCCCGACGCCGATGGTCGCGTGGACGCCGGGGACGGCGCGGGCGGGCGGGGAGCCTTCGGGACGGGCTCCGGCGGCGGGTGCGTTCTCGTGTTCGCTGGCCATGCGGTCATTTTCGCCGGTGGCATGCCGGGCGGGCCCCTCGGACGGATGTACGAGTTTCGGCCGGGGCCCGCACGCGCAGGCTCTGGGCGGTCAGATCGTCGTACGGGACGCCGGTTCGGGGGAAAGCCATGGCACATCTGCTGGTCATCGGCGGAGGGATCGCGGGGCTCGCGACGGCCCTCCTCGCGGCCCGCCGGGGGCACACCGCCGAGGTCTTCGAACGCGACACCCGCGCCCCCGGCACCGCCCTCGACCGCGACTTCTTCGGCTGGCGCCGCCCGGCCGTACCGCAGGCGGTCCAGCCGCACGTCCTGCTCGGCGCCGCCCGCGGCCTGCTGCGCGCCGAACTGCCCGACGTGCACGCCGAGATGATCCGCCTCGGCGCCCGCGAGCGGCACGAGCTGGACTGGTTCGAGGTACGGCCGCCCGCCCGCCCGGGGGACGAGGACCTGGTCATGATCCAGGCCCGCCGGATCGTGCTGGAGAGCGCGCTGGCCACCGCCGCGCGCGCGGAGCCGGGCGTGGTGGTGCGGTACGGGGAGCCCGTCGCCGGTCTGACGAGGGCCGAGGGGGCCGGGGCGGAGCCGTGGGTCAGGGTCACCGGGGTGACCACCCCGGGCGGCGCGTACGCGGGCGACCTCGTGGTGGACGCGGCCGGCCGGCGCGGCGGCTCCGCCGGCCTGGCGGCCGCCGCCGGCTGCCGTCCGGCCCCCGCCGAGCGGCACCGCACGGGCCTGGCGTACTTCTGCCGCTGGTACCGGCTGCCCGACGGGACGGAGGAGGGGCCGCGGCGGCCGTGGACGGTGACCGGCGGCGCCTTCGCGGGCTGCGCGGTCTTCCCGTCCGACAACCGGGTCTTCGCCGTCACCGTGTTCGCGCACACCGGGGACCCCACCCGCGCCGCCCTGCGCGACCCGGCCGTGTTCGAGGCCGCCGCGCGGGCCTTCCCGCCCGGCGCGGCCTGGCTGGGGCTGGGCGCAGAGCCGCTGTCGGAGGTGCTGGCGACCGCGGGCCTGGACAACCGGTGGAGCCCCCTGGCCGACGGGCAGGGCCCGGTGGCGACCGGGATGGTGCCGGTCGGCGACGCGCTCACCCACACCAACCCGACCCTGGGGCAGGGGACTTCGCTCGCGCTGTGGGCGGCCGACCGGGTGGCCCGGACGGCCCGCCAGGACCCGGGGTCCTACGGCTTCGCCGCCGGATACCACGGCTGGACGCTGCGCACGCTGAAGCCGTGGTTCGACCTCCAGGTCGGGGCCGACGCGGCGGTGGGGGAGCGGCTCGCTGCGGGGGCCGGCTCCGTGGGCGCCGGCGGGCCCGGCGGGATGGGCCGGGCGCGGGAGGCGGCCGCGCTGTTCGAGTGCGCGCTGGAGGACCCGGAGGTGATGCGGGCCCGGGCCAGGGTGCGGCACCTGGCCGAGCCGCCCGAGCGCGCCTACGCGGACCCCGAGGTCCGGGCGCGGGTGGCGCGCTGGCTCGCGGCCCGGCCGGGCTGGACGCCGAACGCGGTGGGGCCGGACCGGGCGGAGTGGGAGGAGCTCACCGCCGCCGCCGGGCACGGGCCCGGCCGCCCGGCGGTGCCCGGCGGTGCCCGGCGCGGCCCGGGGCGGCACCGGGTGAGCGGTCCGGGTCAGATCCTGCCCGGGTCGTTGGGCAGGAGCTTGAAGGACACCGGCAGGTAGTTCGTGTCCTCGGGAAGCCCCCGCGCCCTCAGGAGGTCCTGCACGACCTGGTGGTACACGCCGAGCGTGGTCATGCCCCACTGCGGGGTGACGGACCCCGCCGTCCCGTACTCGCTCCAGTAGGTCTCACGCTCGACCTTGATGGACACCGTGTAGAAGTGGCTGTCTTCGTCTGTCATCTCTGTCCCCCCCCCCAAGCCTCTCGGGCCGCTCCGTGCGGAGCGGAACCGTCTTCAGAAGGTACAGGAGCAAGCCGACGTGGCCGCTCAGCCGCCGGTGCCCAGCACCTCGGCCAGGTCGTAGCCGACGACCTCCTCAAGCTGGGCGTACGTACAGCTCTCCGGAGTGCGGTCGGGGCGCCAGCGGGCGAACTGCGCGGTGTGCCGGAAGCGGTCGCCCTCCATGTGGTCGTACCGCACCTCGCAGACCCGTTCGGGGCGCAGCGGCACCCAGGACAGGTCCTTCTTGCCCGTCCAGCGGCTCTGGGCGCCCGGCAGCCGGGCGCTCTCGTGGGCCGACTCCTCGGCCCAGGCGGCCCACGGGTGGCCGGCGGGGTCCGGCATGCGCAGGGGGTCGAGCTCCTCGACGAGCTCGGCCCGGCGCTTCATGGGGAAGGCGGCGCAGACGCCCACGTGCTGGAGGGCGCCGTGGCCGTCGTACAGGCCGAGCAGCAGCGATCCGATGATCGGACCGCTCTTGTGGAAACGGAAACCGGCGACGACGACATCGGCCGTACGCTCGTGCTTGATCTTGAACATGAGGCGGGCGTCGGGCCGGTAGGGGAGATCGAGGGGTTTCGCGACGACCCCGTCGAGCCCGGCGCCCTCGAACCGCTCGAACCACTCCCGCGCGAGCTCGGGATCGGTGGTCGCGGGCGCGAGGTGGACGGGGGGCCGGGCTGTGGAAAGTGCGTGGGCCAGGGCGCTGCGGCGCTCGCCGAGCGGGGTGTCGAGGAGGGATTCGTCGCCGAGCGCGAGCAGGTCGAAGGCGACGAAGCTGGCCGGCGTCGTCCCGGCGAGCAGTTTCACCCGGGAGGCGGCGGGGTGGATCCGCTCACTGAGACGGTCGAAGTCGAGCCGTCCGCCGTGCACGATGACGATCTCCCCGTCGACCACGCAGCGGGGCGGCAGGTTCTCCTTCAGCGCCGTCACCAGCTCGGGGAAGTACCTGGTCAGGCTCTTGCCGGTACGGCTGCCGACCTCCACCTCGTCCCCGTCGCGGTGCACGATCGCCCGGAAGCCGTCCCACTTGGCCTCGTACTGCATGCCCGGCGGGATCCTGCTCACGGACTTGGCGAGCATCGGCTTCACGGGCGGCATCACCGGCAGGTCCATACACAGGATTCTCCGGTGGTGCGTCCGGGCCCGCTCGGTGTGCGGGTCCGCCCGAGCCCGCCTACCGTGGCGCCCATGGGCGGTAGCGCGGGTGGTGCGATCGAGCTCGACGCGGGTGGACGGGCGGTACGGCTGTCCAGCCCGGACAAGGTGTACTTCCCGGAGCGCGGCCTCACCAAGCGGGACGTCGCCGAGTACTACCTGGCAGTCGCCGACGGGATCACCCGCGCCCTGCGCGACCGCCCCACCACCCTGGAGCGGTACCCGGACGGGGTGGAGGGGGAGTCCTTCTTCCAGAAGCGGGCCCCGAAGAACCTCCCCGACTGGATCCCCACCGCGCACATCGCCTTCCCCAGCGGCCGCACGGCCGACGAGATCTGCCCGACCGAGCCGGCCGCCGTCCTGTGGGCCGCCAACCTGGGCTGCCTGACCTTCCACCCCTGGCCGGTGCGCCGCGAGGACACCGACCGGCCGGACGAACTCCGCATCGACCTCGACCCGCAGCCCGGCACCGACTACCACCACGCGGTGGCCGCGGCGCACGAACTGCGGGCGCTGCTGGACGAGCTGGGGCTGCGCGGCTGGCCCAAGACCTCCGGCGGCCGGGGCCTGCACGTCTTCGTCCCGATCGCACCGCGCTGGACCTTCACCGAGGTCCGACGCTGCGCCATCGCCCTGGGCCGGGAGCTGGAGCGGCGGATGCCGGGCAAGGTCACCACGGCCTGGTGGAAGGAGGAGCGCGGCGAGCGGATCTTCGTCGACTACAACCAGACGGCGCGCGACCGGACCATCGCCTCGGCCTATTCCGTCCGCCCCCGCCCGCACGCCCCGGTGTCGGCGCCGCTGCGCTGGGACGAGGTGGACGACGCGGAGCCGCGCGACTTCGACATCGTGACGATGCCGGCGCGCTTCGCCGAACTGGGCGACCTGCACGCCGACATGGACGAGCACGCCTTCAGCCTGGAACCCGTACTGGAACTCGCGGCCCGGGACGAACACGAGCACGGCCTGGGGGACATGCCGTACCCGCCGGACTACCCGAAGATGCCGGGCGAACCGAAGCGCGTCCAGCCGAGCCGCGCGAAGCACGAGGACAGCCCTTAGCCTGGCGGCATGGCTGCAGTCTCCCCGCGCCCCTTGCTCTTCCTCGACGTGGACGGCCCGTTGATCCCCTTCGGGGGAACGGGCTACCCCACGCCCGCCGGCTCCTCGGACGAGTCCGGAAACCCGCTGCTCGCCAGGCTCGACCCCGCCCTCGGGCCCCGGCTGCTGGCCCTGCCGTGCGAGCTGGTGTGGGCCACGACCTGGTCGGACGAGGCCAACGAGACGCTCTCCCCGCGCCTCGGCCTGCCGCGCCTGCCGGTGGTCGACTGGCCGGAGCCCTCCGACGACGAGGGCCGGGACGGCCTCCACTGGAAGACCCGCACCCTGGCGGCCTGGGCGGGCGGGCGGCCGTTCGCCTGGGCCGACGACGAGATCACCCCGGCCGACCGGGCCTGGGCCACGGTCCACCACCCGGCCCCCGCCCTCCTCCACCCCGTCGACCCCCGCACGGGCCTGACGGACGCCGACCTCACCGTCCTCGCCCGCTGGCTCGGGCGGGCGGCCCGGTCCCGCCAGGGGGTGTCCGGCGGATCAGGGCCGGGCCCGGGGCGATCGTCACCCACGTCGGCCGCGCCCTCACCCCCGCACGGGCGGTGGCCCGCGCCGCGACCCGCTTCGCGGGCCCCGTCGGCCACGCCGACCCGGGCGCCGCCTTCCCGATCGTCTGAGCCCCGCTGTTGATCAGGCGTTGATCGGACGTCCATCCGGCGGGTTCACGATCGGCGCATGTCGATGAACTCCATTGCCGCCCCCGCCTGGTACGACCAGGCCCTGTGCGCCCAGACGGGCCCGAGCTTCTTCTTCCCGGAGCCGGGATCCTCGCTCCAGGACGCGAAGCGGCTCTGCGGGGCGTGCGAGGGCAGGGCGGCGTGCCTGGAGTACGCGCTCGCGAACGACGAGCGCTTCGGGGTGTGGGGCGGTCTGTCGGAGGCGGAGCGCTCCGCCCTGCGTCCGCGCGGCTGAGCGGGCGCGGCCGGGCATGACGGAACCCCCGGCTCCGCCGGGGGTTCCGGGTGACGGCTCAGCCCTTGCGGGCGGCGATGCGCGCGGCTCGCGCGGCAAGGCGCTCGTCGAGCTTGCGGGCCTCGCTGTCCAGGCCGTTCATGAAGAGCCCCAGCTCCTCCTGGGCCTTCTGGCCCTCCGGACCCAGGCCCTGGATGTCCATGATCTTGAGGAAGCGGATCACGGGGCTCAGCACGTCGTCGTGGTGGATCCGCAGGTTGTAGACCCCGCCGATCGCCATCTGCGCGGCCATCCGCTCGAAGCCGGGCATGCCGTGACCGGGCATCCGGAAGTTGACGACCACGTCCCGCACGGCCTGCATCGTCGGATCGGGGGCGAGCTCGAAGGCCGCCGCCAGCAGGTTCCGGTAGAAGACCATGTGCAGGTTCTCGTCCTGCGCGATGCGGGCGAGCATCCGGTCGCAGACCGGGTCACCGGACTGGTGGCCGGTGTTGCGGTGCGAGATGCGGGTCGCCAGCTCCTGGAAGGCGACGTACGCGACCGAGTGCAGCATCGAGTGGCTGTTGTCGGACTCGAAGCCCTCCGACATGTGCTGCATCCGGAACGCTTCCAGCTTGTCCGGGTCCACGGCGCGCGAGGCCAGCAGGTAGTCGCGCATCACGATGCCGTGGCGGCCCTCCTCGGCGGTCCAGCGGTGCACCCAGGTGCCCCACGCGCCGTTGCGGCCGAAAAGGGTCGCGATCTCGTGGTGGTAGCTGGGGAGGTTGTCCTCGGTCAGCAGGTTCACGACCAGGGCGATCTTGCCGATGTCGGTGACCTTGGACTGCTGGGGGTCCCAGGCCTCGCCGTCCTCGAAGAAGGCGGGGAAGTTCCGGCCGTCGCTCCACGGGACGTACTCGTGGGGCATCCAGTCCTTGGTGACCTTCAGATGGCGGTTGAGTTCCTTCTCGACCACCTCTTCCAGCGCGTACAGCAGCTTGGCGTCGGTCCACGCCTCCGAGCTGCCGAGGTGGGGAGAGGTGATCGTCACGGGTGCTCCTGGGGACAAAGCGAATTACCTACGGTTCCGTAGCCTACGGAGTCGTAGGTTAAGCGCGACATCAAGGAGCGCCAAGCCCCAGTCATTGGTCTGTCCGGCTACATCCCGTTATCTATGCAGTTTGAGAGGGTGCCGGGCTGCTCCGCAGGGGTGAGAATCACGCCGGAAGGTGGTCCGCGGCATCCGGCTTGACGGCGGAGACCGCCATGCGGCCCGGCCCTCGCGCAGATCCGGAGATATCACGGGAAACCATCATCTGGTCGTACAAAAGGTGCCACCGCGCACCCGGCTGCGCTACGTTCGGTAGCGCGCGTTTCACGCGGCGCGATCCCGCCGGCCCGAGGGTTGGAGCACCACGATGACGGGCACCCTCCGCGGCCCGCGACCGGTCCACGAGGCCGGGCCGGTCCCGGTCCCGCACCTGGCGCGGGAGCTGAGCTACTCCCTGGGGCTCCCGGGCGGCGCCCACTGCGCGGGGAGCGCCCGCTCGGCCGTGCGGTCCCTGCTCGACCGGCACGGACTGGCCGACCTCGGCGACCCCGCGGCCCTCGCCGCCTCCGAGCTGGTGGCGTGCGCCGACCGCTTCACGCCCGGCAAGGAGATGCTGCTCGGACTCCGCTGGCGGTACGACGCCCTGCGGATCGTCCTCTACGACCGGCACCCCGCGCACTCCTCGCCCGCGCGGAGCGAGGAGTGCCGCGGCCGGCGCAGCGGCGCGATGTGGCTGCTGGCCCGGGTGGCCGAGTCCTGCGGCGGGGACTGGGGGTTCACCCCGGTCCTGACCCCGCTCGGCGGGAGCAAGTCCTGGGCCCTACTGCCCCATTGACCCCCGGACCTCCTCGGCGGAGGTCGGCCGCAGCACACCGGCGTCGAGCACCAGCCAGCGCGTGATGCCGATCGACTCCAGGAACGGCACGTCGTGGCTGGCCACCAGCAGCGCGCCCTCGTAGGACTCCAGGGCCGCGCCGAGCTGCCGCACGCTCGCCAGGTCCAGGTTGTTCGTCGGCTCGTCCAGCATCAGCAGCTGCGGAGCCGGCTCGGCCAGCAGCAGCGCCGCCAGCGCCGCCCGGAAGCGCTCGCCGCCCGACAGGGTGCCGGCCGCCCGGTCCGCCCGGCCGCCCCGGAACAGGAAGTGTGCGAGCCTCGCCCGGATCACGTTGTTCGTGGCGTGCGGGGCGAACCGCGCCACGTTCTCCACCACCGAGCGCTCGTCGTCCAGTACGTCGAGCCGCTGCGGCAGGAAGCGCGCCGGCACGTGGGTCACCGCCTCCCCGGACGCGGGAGGCAGCAGGCCGGCGACGGTCCGCAGCAGGGTCGTCTTGCCCGAGCCGTTCGCGCCGACCAGGGCGATCCGCTCCGGACCGCGCACCTCCCACTCGCCCGCGACCCGTGCGCCGCCGTGGGCGAGGCGCAGATCGCTCAGGGTCAGCACCCGCCGCCCCGGCGGGACCTCGGTGGCGGGCAGCCGGACGCGGATCTCGGCGTCGTCGCGCACCGCTTCGACGGCCTGGTCCAGCCGCTCCCGGGCGTCCGCCAGCTTCTCGGCGTGCATGATGCGGTGCTTGCCCGCCGACTCCTGGGCGGCGCGCTTGCGGGCCCCCATGACGATCTTCGGCTCGCGCTTGTTCTCGTACATCTTCTGGCCGTACCGCTTGCGCCGGGCCAATTTGACCTGGGCGTCCGCCAGTTCGCGCTTCTGGCGCTGTACGTCGGCCTCGGCGACCCGGACCATCCGCTCGGCCGACTCCTGCTCGGCCGCCAGCAGCCGCTCGTAATCGGTGAAGTTGCCGCCGTACCAGCGGACTTCGCCCTCGCGGAGGTCGGCGATCTGGTCGACCCGCTCCAGCAGTTCCCGGTCGTGGCTGACCAGCACCATCACCCCGGACCAGGACTCGACGGCCGCGTACAGGCGGCGCCGGGCCCGCAGGTCCAGGTTGTTGGTGGGTTCGTCGAGGAGCAGTACGTCCGGCCGGGCGAGCAGCAGCGCCGCCAGCCGGAGCAGGACGCACTGGCCGCCCGACAGCTCGCCGACGGTCCGGTCCAGGCCGGTTCCGGCGAGGCCGAGCTGGTCGAGCACGGCGAGCGCCCGCTCCTCCACGTCCCAGTCGTCGCCGACGGCCGCGAAGTTGGCCTCGGTGGCCTCACCCGCCTCGATGGCGTGCAGGGCCGCGCGGGCGGTGCGGATGCCGAGCGCCCCGTCCACCCGCAGGGCGGTGTCGAGCGTGGCGTTCTGCGGGAGGTAGCCGATGGTCCCGGCGACCGAGACCTGCCCCGAGGACGGGGTCAGCTCGCCGGCGAGGAGCTTCAACAGGGTGGACTTCCCACAGCCGTTGAGACCGACCAGGCCGGTCCGGCCGGGCCCGACGGTCAGGTCGAACCCGTCGAAGACGGGGCTGCCGTCGGGCCAGTCGAAGGAGAGGGCGGTGCAGGTGGCGAAAACAGGGGCATGACTCATGGAGGCCTCCAGGTTGCGTGGATGGTGCGTGCAACGCGGGGAGACAGCCGACTGTCACAGGTATCGCGAGGATGCGGTGAGTGAGGGCGGTCGGTGTCTCGGACCTCAGAAGAGCAATGTCCTACTCCGTTTCGGCGACTGCAGGGCCTTCACGAAGCTACGGGCGGCGCGGGGCCGCCCGCAAACGAATAAATCAGCAGGAGCCGCGCATCAGCTCGTCGAGGCTGTGGTCCATGTCGAGGTAGCGGTGTTCCAGGCCCGGCGGTACGAGCGCGGAGGTGCGTTCGAGGAACCGCTGGAGCTCGGCCGTGGTCATCAGCACGATCGCCACGCCCTCGGGCGCGTGGAACTCGACCGTGGTCCGGTCCCCGTCGTACGGCCGCACCCGCACGTCGCCGCAGCCGGCCGGGTGGCGGAGCCCGGACATCAGCAGCTCGCGGGCGAAGGTCCAGGAGACCTCCACGCCTTCGAGCGTGGCCAGGGCGGGGAAGGCCATGCGGACGGCGAAGGGATCCGAGCGGTCGTAGCGGAGGGTGACGGGGACGGTCTCGACCTTCGGTGCGGTGGCGATCAGTCGGGCCTGCACGGCCTGCTCGATGACAGTGATCAAGGCTCGCTCCCTTGCGGCGGATCTGCTGTCGGGCTGTGGGGTGGAGCCCGGCAACCGGATAGACGCCGGAATCGGCAAATCCGTGCATGGCGGATGACGTGAGCTGTGTCACCGATTGGCGCGATCTCATCCGTGTGATCGCACAGAGTGAGCGATCGTGACATGCGGCCAAAGGGTGCCGGGGTGGCGGCGCGCCCTCCGAGGTGATCCCAATACGTCCGGTAATCGATCGCTCCGCAGGCCTAAGCGGATGCCGGGAGGGGCCGGAGGGGCGGGGGGAGGCCCCCTGGACGGGGCCTGTGGGGTGCGTTAGCTTCCCGCGCCATGAGACTTCTGGGAGTTGGCATGTGCGCGGCGGCCCTGCTGGTCGCCACGGCCGTGGCGCCGGCGCAGGCGGACAGCGGCGCGAACCCGTCCCCGGCGGCGTCCGCTCCGGGCTTACGGGGCGTCGGCTGGGCGGTCAAGGAGACCGGGCAGGGGGGCGTCGAGGGCGTCCGCTTCCGCGGCCTGGCCGCGGTCAGCCGCGGTACGGCCTGGCTGGCGGGCTCCAAGGGGAGGGTGCTGCGAACCGGTGACGGCGGCCGCAGCTGGCGGGACGTCTCGCCGCCCGGGGCGGTGGCCGAGGGGCTGGAACTGCGCGACATCGAGGCCTTCGACGGGCGGCGGGCGGTCGCCCTGTCCATCGGCGAGGGCGAGGCCTCCCGGGTCCTGCGCACCGAGGACGGCGGCGCGACCTGGACCGAGGCCTTCCGCAACACCGATCCGCGTGCCTTCTACGACTGCCTGACCTTCTTCGACTCCCGGCACGGGCTGGCCGTGAGCGACCCGGTCGACGGGAAGTTCCGCCTCCTGGCCACCGACGACGGCGGGCGCAGCTGGCGGGTGCTCCCGGGCGGGGGGATGCCGCAGGCGCTGCCCGGCGAGGCCGGATTCGCGGCGAGCGGCCAGTGCCTGACGGCCTCCGGGCCGCGGGACGTGTGGCTGGCCACCGGCGGGGGACCGGCCGCGCGGGTGCTGCACTCCGCCGACCGGGGCCTGACCTGGCGGGTCGCCGACTCCACCGTCCCCGGCGGGGACCCGGCGCGCGGGGTGTTCGCCCTGGCCTTCCGCGACCGTACGACGGGCCTCGCGGTCGGCGGCGACTACCGCACCGGCCAGGCCTCGCCGCAGGCCGCGGCCCGCTCCGCCGACGCGGGCCGGAGCTGGACCCAGGCGGCGACCCCGCCGCCCGCCTACCGCTCGGGCGCGGCCTGGTACCCGTACGGGCACACCACCGCCCTGGCGGTCGGCCCGACCGGAACGGACGTCACCACGGACGCGGGGCGCACCTGGCGGCAGCTGGAAACGGGGTCGTTCGACACCGTCGACTGCGCGGCCGACGGCGGCTGCTGGGCTGCGGGGGAGAAGGGGCGGGTGGCACGGCTGGAGCGACGCTGAGGCCGTTGCCCTGGCCGGGGGGGGGGGGGGGGGGGGGGGGGGGGGGGGGGGGGGAGGGGAGGGGGGGGGGGGGGGGGGTGGGGGGGGGGGTGGGGGGGGGGGGGGGAGGGGGGGGGGCTGCGTCTCTGTTTTTCCTCCGTTGGTGTCGCCCTCTCCCCCCCCCCCCCCCCCCCCCCCCCCCCCCCCCCCCCCCCCCCCCCCCCGGACGGGGCTACGACGGGAGGGCCTGACGGACCGAGGCCAGGTCGGCCGAGGTCTTGGTGGCGATGAACTCCGTGATGCGGTAGGCGCAGACGCCCGCCACCGCGAAGGGGTCCTCCGCCGCGATCTTCTCGATCTCGGCGCGGGAGACCCCGCCCGCCAGGATGATCCCGCCGTCGCGCGGCACCTTGCGCCCCGAGGCGAGGAAGACGCCGGACGCGTAGTAGCCGTCCAGCCAGGCGATGTGCGCGTCCATCTGCTCTTCGACGGCTTCGACGGGCGCGGTGTAGCTGAGCTCCATGACGAACATGATCGCCAGGCTACCCTCGCACCATCATGACCACTCTGAAGACCCCCGCCAACGAGGCCGAGGCCCGGGCGATACAGGACGAACTGCGCACCCTCGTCGTGCTCGACGAGGTAGGCCCCCGGCCCGGCCAGGGGCTGCTCGCCGGGGTGGACGTGGCCTACGACGACGAGCGGGACCTGGTCGCGGCCGCCGCCGTCGTGCTCGACGCCGCCACCCTGGAGGTCGTGGCGGAGTCGACCGCCGCCGGGCGCGTCAGCTTCCCCTACGTGCCCGGCCTGCTCGCCTTCCGTGAGCTGCCGACCGTGCTCGCCGCCCTGGAGGCCCTCCCCGTCACCCCCGACCTCGTCATCTGCGACGGCTACGGCCTCGCCCACCCGCGCGGCTTCGGCCTGGCCTGCCACCTCGGAGTGGTCACCGGGCTGCCCAGCCTCGGCGTCGCGAAGAACCCCTTCACCTTCACCTGCGAGGAGCCGGGCGCCCCGCGCGGCGAGACCTCCCCGCTGCTCGCGCCCGACGGAACCGTCGTAGGCCGGGCGCTGCGCACCCAGCGCGGGATCAAGCCGGTGTACGTGTCCGTCGGGCACCGCGTCTCCCTGGACAACGCCTGCGCCCACGCCCTCGCGCTGAGCCCCCGCTTCCGCATCCCCGAGACCACCCGGCACGCCGACTCCCTGTGCCGGCGCGCCCTCCGCGAGGCCGTCGACGCCCTTCAGTGACCGGGGGCCGCCCGCCGCTCCCGGGCGAGGTCGACCATGCGGTGCATCACCGCCGGCGGCAGTGCCGGGTTCGCCGCGGCGGCGGCCGCGCGGGCCGGCACCGCGAGGCGCCGGAGCAGCTCGTCGGAGGGGAACCTCCGGTCCGCCACCGCCTTGTTCGCGACGCGGGGATCGGGGTCGTCCGCGAGCCGCAGCAGGATCTCCGGACCGGCGGCCGGATCGTCCAGGGCGACGTACCGCAGCCGGGGGTCGGGATGGCAGGCGTACCGGGCCAGTCCGCCGGGCCCGGGGAGGCTGGGGTGGTCGCGCAGGCGGAACCAGGTCCGTTGGAGACCCATGGCGTAGAGGTCGACGACCAGCTCGTGGGGCGCGTCCTCGTGGGCGAGGCAGAGGTTCTCGCGTACCCCCCGGTCCTCGTCCGAGGCGAGGAGCACCTTGACGTCGGCCGGCAGGTCCGTCCGCGAGGCCAGGGCGCGCCGCACGTTCCGGTCCGGGTCGTGGGCCAGCCGCAGGGCGTCGGTGTGGGTGATGAGCTCGGCTTTCGCCGGCGGTACGGGCTCGGGTCCGGGCTCCGGGTCCGGCTCCGGACGGGCCTCCAGGGCGGCCACCGCCTGGCGGTCCGGCTCCGGACGGGCCTCCAGGGCGGCCACCGCCTGGCGGACCTGCGGGTCGGTGTCGGCCCGCAGCTTCTCCCGTACCGGGTCGGAGAGCAGTTCCCACACCTCCGGCTCCGCCATCAGGGCCCGTACGACGGGGTCCGCGTCTTCGACGAGCACGTCCTGTACGAGAGCGGCGGGGCGGGGGTTGAAGAGCAGTGACCGCCGGACCAGGGGCTCCGGGTCGACGGCCATGACCTCGGCCACGCCCGGTGGGGCGGAGCGCCCGAAGTCGGTGAGGAGCAGCGCGTACCGCCTGCGGATCCGCCGGCTCTCGTCGTGTGCCAGGGGAGCGAGGGCGGCGGCGTCCGCGCTTCCGTTGTCGAGGGCTGCCTGCCGGTGGCCGATCTCCCCGGAGGCCACGAGGAGCTCCGTCATCTCCCGGTCCAGCGGCCGGCTCGTGAGCCACCCGCTCCATACGGGCAGCTCTTCGAACTCCAGGAGGCGCGCCAGGACGGACGGGGGCAGGGCGCTGTTCCGTGCCAGGGACCCGAGCCACTCGTCCACTACGCCCTCGTCCTGGGCGGCCTGTTCGAGGGTTTCGTCCACTGTGTTCATCAGGTCATTCTCGCTGTCGCCCATGTGCTCGCGGCCCTGGTGCATTTGAGCGAACTCGGCCGTTGAAGCCCGAGCCGTCGTGTACGACCCAATGCCCCTTGTGCTCGTCTTTGTCCGGTACGCACGGTACCAACGGTGCGCAGCCTGGCTGCGCTTGGCGGCGGAAGGGTCAGATTCATGAGCACAGGTACGAACGGGACGGTCCAGAGGAAGCGGCAGCGGCGGGGGGTGGCCGCGCTGAGCGCGATCGGCGTCGTCGCCGGGCTCGCGATCGGCACGCTGGCGGCTCCGGTCGGCGCCGTCGCGGCCCCCGCGGGCCCTGCGGGCTCCGCGGCGGTCTCCGATCCGAAGCAGCCGGAGGGGAATCCGGTGGCGTGCGACGGGAAGATCTACCTCTCGGCCGGTGATCCGGACCAGCTCTACACCGTCGAACGGGAGCCCGGGAAGGTCCGGTTCGAGGAACTGGGCGACACCACGCCCTTCCTCTACAACGCCATCGGCGTGAACCCGCACGACCGCTTCCTCTACGGGACCACGTTCGGGGACGGGTCCAACCAGCTGGTCCGCTTCGACGGGAAGGGGGAATACACCCTGCTCGGCCAGATCGCGGACCTGCCGCCCGCCCTCTACATCTCGGGCACGTTCGACGACGAGGGCAACTACTACGTCCTGGCCGACAACACGGGTCTGATCCAGCAGATCGACGTGAAGAACCACAGGGTGACGCGGACGATCGAGATCGCGGACCTGGCTCCCGACGCCCTCGACATCTTCGACATCGCCTTCCGTGACGGGTTCCTCTGGGGTTCGACCGAGGCGGGCGCCATCGCGAGGATCGACGTCGACAACGCGAGCGTGGACTTCTTCCCCGGTGTCCTGCCGGGAGGTTCGGACTTCGGCGGCGTCTTCGTCTACGGCAACGGCGACCTCGGGTTCGTGCGCAACTCCGGAGAGCTCATCCGCGTACACGTGAAGAACGCGACCGGGTCCAACCCGAGGTTCACCGTGCTCTCGCGGCAGACGACGCCGCCGGAGCTGGCACTGGCGAACGTCGACGCCACCTCCTGCTTCTTCGACTCGTCCGCCGACCTGTCGGTCCACAAGCGCGGCCCCGAGGTCGTCAAGGCGGGCGATGAGATCGCCTACGAGATCACGGTGAAGAACGACCACAAGGGCGCCTCCTCCGGCTGGTCGCTGGTCGACGACCTCCCGGCGAAGGTACTGGACGCGGCCACGGAGACCGAGGGGTGCGAGATCAGCAACGGTCTCCTCTCCTGCACGGGCGGCCCGCTGCGCGAGGGTGCCCGCGTGAAGATCACGGTGACCGGCACCGCGGGGAACGTCACCAAGCCGACCGCCGTGCCGAACACCGCCACGGTCTTCGGTGACGACGAGGACCCGCACAAGAAGAACAACTCGGGCTTCGCGTCCACGCAGATCGAGCCGGCCGACGGGGACGGGGGCGGGGAGGAAGAGGAGAAGGAGCACGAGCACGAGCAGCCGGGCAGGCGCTAGCCGGCCGGGAGGCGGGGGGGGGGGGGGGGGGGGGGGGGGGGGGGGGGGGGGGGGGGGGGCTGCCCCCCCCCCCCCCCCCCCCCCCCCCCTCCCTCCACGTAT
>NZ_JBVJWV010000014.1:68123-175114 GCF_055602105.1 Streptomyces sp. NPDC037421 | reverse complement strand
CCGGCCCGCCGGGCATCCGGGCCCTCAGCGTTCGAGATTCCGAACCAGGGGCGCGGCTACCCGCACCACATGTCGACCAGAGCGGCCCGGGGAGCCCCCAGGCGCAGCAGATCGCTACGCGCTCCTCGAATTTCAGCGTCCGGCGACCGTCCGGGGCCGATGCCCGCACCACATGTTGATCAGAGCGCTGTGGGGAGCGTACGGGCGCGGCAGATCGCTACGCGCTCCTCTTTTCTCAGCGGCTGACGGCCGTCTCGTCAGGGGGCAATGGGGAGCTGACGCTTGTGGTCGGTGAGGCGGTAGCGGTTGACGATCGTCTCGAAGGCACGCGCGTCCACCGGCTTGCCTTCGAGGAAGTCGTCGATGTCGTCGTACGTGACGCCGAGGGCGTCCTCGTCGGCCTTGCCCGGGTCGAGGGTCTCCAGGTCGGCCGTCGGGGTCTTCCACACCAGCTCGGCGGGAGCGCCCAGGGCATCGGCGACGGCGCGCACCCGGCGCTTGGTCAGACCGGTCAGCGGGACCAGGTCCGCCGCGCCGTCACCGAACTTGGTGAAGAACCCGGAGATGGCCTCGGCGGCGTGGTCGGTGCCGACCACCAGACCCGCGTGCGCACCGGCAACCGCGTACTGGGCGATCATGCGCTGGCGGGCCTTGATGTTGCCGTGCACGAAGTCCTGGTGGTGGGCGTCGCGGAAGGCCACACCGGCGGCCACCGAGGCGTCGAGCGCCGCGTCGCTGGCGGGCTTGATGTCCACGGTCAGGACGTGGTCGGCCTGGATGAAGGACAGCGCGAGCTGGGCGTCGTGCTCGTCGGCCTGGACGCCGTAGGGCAGCCGCATCGCGTAGAACCGCGCCTCGTGCCCCGCCTCGCGGGCCCGCTCGACGGCGAGCTGGCAGAGCCGGCCCGAGGTGGTCGAGTCGACACCGCCGCTGATGCCCAGTACGAGGGACCGCAGACCCGTGGAGGTCAGCCGCTCGGTGAGGAAGGCCACCCGGCGCTCGATCTCCTGCTCGGCCTCGAAGGTCTCGGCGACCTGGAGTTCCCGGGCGATCTCCTGCTGCAGGGCGATGCCGCTCACGTCTGCTCCTTGTTCCGGTTCACGATGTGCCGTCCACCCTAGCCGGAAGGGTCGCGAGGAACCGGTGCGCGGCCCGAACCCCCGCCTCGTCCCGTGCCCAGAGTCCCCATTTCGTCAGCCGCTCCTGGTCGAACAGCTCCGCGAACGTTCGCCACAAGTGCACCCGAAACCCGTCGGACTCCCACCACCACTCCGTATGGCCCGAACCCTCCCGGATCAAGGACAGTCGGGACGCCGCCTCCCACACCCCGGCCGGTGACTGCATGGGCTTCGGCTCGACCACCGGAATCCAGCTCTCGCACTCCCAGTACAGGGCGTCCGCCTCGATGAGGGCGTCCGGATCAGGGAACACCGCCACGTCCCGGCCGAACCGGTACACCACCGCGCCGTCGTCCCGGAGCGTCACGGTGTAGGGATGCGCCACCTCGTGGTCGATGAACTCCCCCAGCGGCCCGTGTTCCGCACTCGCCTCGTAGTAAGGCCACGGCTGGAACCGGATCTCCTCCTCGAACGACCATGCCGAAGTCCTGTAGACCAGCCCGCCGTAGCGGGCCTGCGCGCGGCGGAGTCCGGCGAGGACCACGTCCTTGTGCACACCCGGAAAGGGCGCGAGCCGCTCGGCGACCTCTGCGTCGCCCGGGTTCTCCAGCCTCGGGAACGGAACGGTGCGGGCCCGTGCGGACAGGAAGCGTCGCGCCCTGTCGGTCAGCCCTCCGGGGGCGTCGAGTACGTGCGGCATGTCCTCATGATGGGGCCCAGGTCCACGGGTATCGGCCCCGGACGGCCGTCAGCCGCCGAGACAAGAGGAGCGCGTAGCGATCTGCCGCGCTCGTACGCTCCCCACAGCGCTCTGATCAACATGTGGTGCGGGTATCAGCCCCGGACGGTCGCCGGACGCTGAAATCCGAGGAGCGCGTAGCGATCTGCTGCGCCTGGGGGCTCCCCGGGCCGCTCTGGTCGACATGTGGTGCGGGTAGTCGGACCCCTGGCCCGGAATCGGGGACGTGGGGCCCGGATGCCCGGCGGGCCGGGGCCCGGCCCCTCGCCTCATCGCTGAGAGACCCGTCCCTCCCACCATCGACCGTGCCGTTCTTTTGGGGGTTTCCCGGCAGTCTTTCGGCTTTCCGGGGCGGGACGGTCGGTCAAGGGTCGCCGAAGGCGATCGCGTAGCGACGCGACGAAGGAGCGCCCTTGAGGGACCGGCACGACACGGAAGGACGATGGGACTGACGGGAAACCCCCGAACCCTCCCTGACACCGCCCCAGGGGGTACCGCCACCCCTCAGCCGGCTGCCCTCTGCGACCGGACCGCGCCCATGCTGGCCGCGATCACCAGGGCGATCGCGAGCGCGTCGAGCGCCGACATCGCCTGGCTCAGGATCAGGAAGCCCGCGGTCGCCGCGATGGCAGGTTCGAGGCTCATCAGGATCGCGAAGGTCGGGGCCGGGAGGCGGCGGAGGGCGAGGAGCTCCAGCGTGTACGGGAGCACCGACGACAGCACCGCGACGCCGAGGCCCAGTGCCAGGGTGCTCGGGGTGAGGAGGTCGGAGCCGGCCTCCGCCACGCCCAGCGGGAGCGAGATGACGGCGGCCACTGCCATCGCCAGGGCCAAGCCGTCCGCCTGCGGGAAACGGCGGCCGGTACGGGCGCTGAAGACGATGTACGCCGCCCACATCGCGCCCGCGCCCACCGCGAAGCCCGCGCCGAGCAGGTCGAGGCCGCCGAGGCCTCCTCCGCCGTGGCCGGCCAGCAGGGCGACACCGGCCAGGGCGAGGGCGGCCCACAGCAGGTTCACCAGGCGGCGCGAGACGATCACGGACAGGGCCAGCGGGCCGAGCACCTCCAGGGTGACGGCGGGGCCGAGCGGGATGCGGTCGATGGCCTGGTAGAAGAGGCCGTTCATGCCGGCCATGGCCACGCCGAAGGCGACGACCGTGCCCCAGTCGGAACGCCCGTACCCGCGCACCTTGGGCCGGCACAGGACCAGCAGCACCAGCGCGGCGGCCGCGAGCCTCAGGGTGACCACGCCCGCCGCGCCCACCCTGGGCATGACCGTCACCGCGAGGGCGGCCCCGAACTGCACCGACACCCCGGCCGAGACCACGAGCGCGACCGGCCCGAACCGTGAGGGCCGGGCGGGGGCGGAAACCGGCGCGGAAACCAGGCCGGGAACCGGGCCGGAAACCAGGCCGGGAACCGGGCCGGAAACCAGGCCGGAAACCGGCGCGGAAACCGGGGCGGTGGTCGTCGTGGCGGCGGTCGTCGGGGACGAAGAGGATGGTGCGGGCATGAATCCAGACTAAGGGGTGCGTAAGGCCCATCCACGAGTGTTCTGCCTTACAACCCCTCCGCCAGGAGTTCCGCCAGGTGCCGCGCCCGGTGCCCGGACAGCTGCGCGATCTGGGTGCGGCACGAGAAGCCGTCCGCCAGTACCGCCGTGCCCGCCGCCGCCGTGCGCAGCGACGGCAGCAGCTGTTCCTCGGCGCACGCCACCGAGACGGCGTGGTGGCCGGGCTCGAAGCCGAAGTTGCCCGCGAGGCCGCAGCAGCCGCCGCTGAGCTCCCCCGTCAGCCCGGCGCGTGCGCGCAGCCGCCGGTCGGCGGCGTCGCCGAGGACGGCGTGCTGGTGGCAGTGGGTCTGGCCGGCGACGGGCCGGTCCAGGCGGGGCGGGGTCCAGTGGGGGGCGTGTTCCTCCAGGGTCTCCGCGAGCGTGCGGACGGCTGCGGCGAGGCGGTGGGCGCGGGGGTCGTCGGGGAGGAGGGCGGGGAGGTCGGTGCGCAGGGCCGCCGCGCAGCTGGGTTCGAGGACCAGCACGGGTCCTCGTACGCCGCCCGGGGCATCCGGGTCGCCCAGGGTGTCCAGGGTGTCCAGGGTGCGCAGGAGCACCCTGCGGGCGCGGTCCAGCCGGCCGGTGGAGACGTAGGTGAGCCCGCAGCACACCCGGCGGCGGGTGGGGACGGTGACGCCGAGGCCGGCCGCCGTGAGCACCCGGACGGCGGCCCGGCCGGCTTCGGGGGTGAAGTGCTCGGTGAAGGTGTCGGGCCACAGGGTCACGGTCACCGGCCCGCCGGCACCGGCGGCCGCCCCCGCCCCCGCCTCCGCCCCCAGCGCGCGCCACCCCCGGGTGAACGGCACCGCCGCCACCGCCGGCAGGGCCCGTTCCCGGGCCAGCCCCGGCACCCGCAGTAGGCGTCCGGCCGCGTTGACGGCGCCGGCCGCGCGCAGCCCGGCGATCAGCCGGAGCCAGGTGGGAAGGCCCCCCAGGGTGTAGTGCGAGAGGGGCCGGAGGCGGCCGGTCCAGTGGTGGTGCAGGAACTCGGCCTTGTACGCGGCCATGTCCACGCCGACCGGGCAGTCGCTGCGGCAGCCCTTGCAGCCGAGGCAGAGGTCGAGCGCCTCGGCGACCTCCGGCGAGCGCCACCCGCCGGTGATGACCTCCCCGGCCAGCATCTCGTGGAGCAGCCGGGCCCGGCCGCGCGTGGAGTGCCGTTCCTCCCCCGTGGCCCGGTACGACGGGCACATCACGCCCGGGCCGCCGGTGTCGGTGGTCCGGCATTTGGCGACGCCGACGCAGCGGACCACCTCCCGCCCCAGCGCCGGGCCCGACGGCGCACCGGAGCCCGCCACCGCGAAGCGGAGGTTCTCGTCCAGCCGGGCCGGGCGGACCAGGATCCCGGGGTTCATGCCGCCCGCCGGGTCCCACACGTCCTTGTACGCCCCGAAGAGCCCCATGACCCGCGGCCCGTACATCCGCGGCAGCAGCTCCGCGCGGGCCTGTCCGTCGCCGTGCTCCCCGGACAGGGAGCCGCCGTGGGCGACGACCAGGTCGGCCAGGTCGGTGGAGAAGGAGCGGAAGCGGGCCACGCCCGCCGCCGTGACCAGGTCGAAGTCGATCCGGACGTGGACGCAGCCCTCCCCGAAGTGTCCGTACGGGGTCCCGTGCAGCCCGTGTTCCGCCAGCAGGGCCCGGAACTCCCGCAGGTACGCGCCGAGCCGGGCGGGCGGGACGGCGCAGTCCTCCCATCCCGGCCAGGCCATCGCGCCGGACGGGGTGCGGGTGGCGGTGCCCGCCGCGTCCTCCCGGATCCGCCACAGGGCGCGCTGCGCGGCCGGGTCCGTCACGAGGGCCGCGTCGAGCGCGTCGGCCCCGCGCAGCAGGCGCCGTCCGGCGCCCTCGTCGGGCATCTCCACGAACAGCCAGGCCCCGCCCCGGGGCAGTCCGCGGGCGCCGCGCACCAGGTCCTCGGCCATGCCTTCGACCGTGAGCGGCCCGTGCCCGAGGAGCCCGGCGGCGGCGTCCGCGGCCGCGCTCTCGTCGGGGTAGCCGAGTACCGCGAGGACCGGCGCGGGCGGCGGCTCCACGAGGCGCACCACCGCCTCGGTGACCACGCCGAGGGTGCCCTCGCTGCCGCAGAAGGCCCGCGCGAGCTGTGCGCCCCGTTCGGGGAGCAGGGCGTCGAGCCCGCCGTAGCCGGAGATGCGGCGGGAGAAGGATCCGGCGGCGAGGCCGGTACGGAGCACGGCGAGGTTGCCCTCGACGAGTTCCCGCAGTCCGGCCGGTGCCCCCGCCCAGCCCGTCCCGATGCGGTGGGCGGCGCCCCCGTAGCGGACCACCGCCAGCTCCGCGACGTTGTCGGCGGTGGTGCCCCAGGCGACGGAGTGGGCGCCGCACGCGTTGTTGCCGATCATCCCGCCGAGGGTGCAGCGGGAGTGCGTGGAGGGGTCGGGGCCGAAGGTGAGGCCGTGGGGGCGGACCGCGTCGCGCAGCCGGTCGAGCACCAGCCCGGGCTGGACGACGGCGGTGCGGGCCGCGGGGTCCACGGACACCAGGGCGTTCATGTGCCGGGTGAGGTCGAGCACCACCCCGGTGCCCGTCGCCTGCCCGGCGATGGAGGTGGCGCCGCCGCGCGGTACGACGGGTACCCCGGCGTCGGCGCAGATCCGCAGTGCGGCCGCGACGTCCTCGGCGTCGTGCGGGGCGACGACCCCGACGGGTACCCGCCGGTAGTTCGAGGCGTCCATGGTCGCGAGGGCCCGTGCGGCGGCACCGAAGTCGACCTCCCCGCGCAGCTCTGCCCGCAATGTCCGCTGGAGTTCCCCGGGTGACGTCACGGCGCCCACCTTCCCACCGGCGCCCCGCCGTCCCGTCCCGGCACAGCGACGGTTCCGTAAAGTGGCTGCCGGCCTGCCCGGCCTGACGAGGGGGATCCGACGTGACCAGCAGTACCAGCGGCAGTACCACCGGCGCCGAGCGGACACCCGGTCCGGCGGTGGGCCCGGCGGCGGTGGCCCGCAACACCCCCGCCCGGATCAGCTTCTGGTCCGCCGCGTGCGGCATCGGCCTGATCGTCGGCATTTTCGCGACGCCGTTGCTGTGGCTCGGCTTCGGCGACCTCTACACCGTCTCCATGGCGGTGTTCGGGCTCGTCGCGATCCCCGCGGGGCACCTGGGCCGGCGCCGCGCCAGACGCCTGGGCGGCCGCGACCGGGGCGCGGCCCTGTTCGGCATCCTGGCCGGCTGGCTGGTGCTCCTGGTCAGCCTGCTGATCGTGCTCGCGTACGCCGGACTGATCGCGGGGGTCGCGCTCCTCGTCGACGCCGCGGCCTGAACCACCGTGCACGGAAGGGGCCCGTCCGTCTCACCGGGTGGACGCGCCTCCGACGCCCGGTCCGGGACCCGATACGCTCCGCTCGTGGCTGAGATCCAGATTCCCGCTGACATCAAGCCCGCCGACGGACGCTTCGGCGCGGGCCCCTCCAAGGTGCGGACCGAGGCGCTGGACGCCCTCGCCGCCACCGGTACCTCCCTGCTCGGCACCTCGCACCGCCAGGCCCCGGTCAAGAACCTGGTCGGCTCGGTGCGCGAGGGCCTCCGGGACCTCTTCTCCCTGCCCGAGGGTTACGAGGTGATCCTGGGCAACGGCGGCTCCACCGCCTTCTGGGACATCGCGACCGCCGGTCTGATCGAGCAGAAGTCCCAGCACCTGACCTTCGGCGAGTTCTCGTCGAAGTTCGCCAAGGCCGCGAAGCTCGCGCCGTGGCTGGACGAGCCGTCCGTGATCTCCTCCGAGCCGGGCACGCACCCCGAGCCGGTCGCCGAGGCGGGCGTGGACGTGTACGCGTACACGCACAACGAGACCTCGACGGGTGTCGCGGCGCCGGTCAAGCGCGTCGCGGGCGCGGACGCCGGGTCCCTCGTCCTGGTGGACGCGACCTCGGGCGCGGGCGGCCTCCCGGTGGACATCACCGAGACCGACGTCTACTACTTCGCCCCGCAGAAGTCCTTCGCCTCGGACGGCGGCCTGTGGCTGGCGGCGTTCTCCCCGGCCGCCCTGGAGCGCGCCGCGCGCGTGCACGCCTCGGGCCGGCACATCCCGGAGTTCTTCTCGCTGCCGACGGCGATCGACAACTCGCTGAAGAACCAGACGTACAACACCCCGGCGCTGTCCACCCTCTTCCTGCTGGACCAGCAGCTGCGGTGGATGAACTCGCAGGGCGGTCTGGAGTTCACGACGGGCCGTACGGCGGCCAGCGCGCGGAACTTGTACGGCTGGGCCGAGGCGTCGAAGTACGCGAACCCGTTCGTGCAGGACGCCGACAAGCGTTCCGCGGTCATCGGCACGATCGACTTCTCGGACGACGTCGACGCGGCGGCGGTGGCGAAGGTGCTGCGCGCCAACGGCATCGTGGACACCGAGCCGTACCGCAAGCTCGGCCGCAACCAGCTGCGCGTCGCGATGTTCCCGGCGATCGACCCGGCGGACGTGCAGGCGCTGACGGCCTGCATCGACTACGTGATCGAGCAGCTCTGACCCGACGGGGCCCCCGCCCCTCGCACCCGCACCTGTGGAGCCCCCGGCGCCTTCCCGGCGCCGGGGGCTCCGGCGTTCCCTCTCGGCCCCTCGGACCCTCGGACGCCCGACCCTTCGGACCCCGGGACTTTGGTCCTGAAATTCGGGGCAAACACCATGCAAACGGACGCCCATCACCCGGCCCCCACCTGCGGATACACCCTCCGGGACCTTCGGCCCGCCCCTCAGGACGCCGCCCGGCCCCCGAAACCGAACACCCTGAATGCCCCTCTTGTCCGGTGTGCCGGGAACGACCCCCGGCCCGTTCCGTCCAGGAGGAACTCATGCGCAAGGCACTCACCCTCACCGCCGCGGCCCTCACCACGTCGCTGGTCCTCGGCGGCTCCGCCGCTTCCGCCGTCGGCACCCCCGCCCCCTCCCCCACCGCCACTGCGAGCACGCACCCCGCCGCCTCCGCCCGCGTGGAGGTGCCCTCCTCGCCCGTGAAGCCCGGCGACGCCGTCAGCGTCACCGTGACCGCCCCGGCCGGCTCCACGAACCTCGCCGTCTCCTCCGCCGCCCTCGGCGACGTCAAGCTCACCCCGGGCAAGGACGGCAGCTGGAGCGGCACCGCCGAGGTCACCGACGTCAAGGACGGCTCCTACGGCGTCTCCCTCACCGGCAGCGCCCCCGACGGCACCAGGATCCAGGCCACCGCGCAGCTCACCGTGAAGAAGGAAGACGCCCCGAATCCGACCTCCACGCTCCGGCTCTCCACGGACTTCGGCCGCCCCGGCGACAAGGTCACCGTCACCGTCAAGACCACCGCCAAGGACGCCCACGTGAAGTCCGACGCCTTCGCCGGCGGCCGGGTCGACCTGAAGAACGACGGCCACGGCACCTTCACCGGCACCGCGACCGTCGCCAAGGACGTCAGGACCGGCTACTACGGGGTCGACGCCTTCGCGGGCGGCAAGAAGTTCGACACCGCCAAGTTCTCCGTCGAGGCCAAGGGCGACCCGGACGTGAAGCCGACGGCCCCGCCGAAGCCCTCCGAACACAAGACGCCCAAGGGTTCCGTCAACACCGGCCAGGCCCCCGCCGATGCCTGAGCCCGCCCCCTCCCGCCGCCGGGGCGGCCGCGCACGCCGCGCCGCCGCCCTGGCGGGGGCCCCGGCCCTCGCCGTGGCCCTGGCCACCGGCTGCTCGGCGGGCGCCGCCGCACACGGCACCACCCCCCGGACGGCCGCCTCCGTCCTCCCCCCGTCCGTCCCCGACCGGATCCAGATCCCCGGCATCAAGGTCGACGCCCCGCTCGACTCCGTCGGACTCGACGTCCAAGGCGTCATGCAGGAACCCGACTTCGCCAAACCCGAGGACGCCGCCTGGTACAAGGACGGCCCCACCCCCGGCGAGGCCGGCGCGTCCGCGATCGTCGGGCACATGGACACCCCGCAGGTCCCGAAGGCCGTCTTCCACAACCTCAAGACGCTCAAGAAGGGCCAGGAGATCGAGGTCCACCGCACCGACGGCACCACCGCCGTCTTCGCCGTCGACTCGGTCGACACCTTCAAGAAGGACGCCTTCCCCACCGACAAGGTCTACGGCGACACCCACGGCAAGGCCGAACTGCGCCTGATCACCTGCGGCGGCAACCTCACCGCCGACCGCCACTGGGACTCCAACGTCGTCGTGTTCGCCCACCTCACGGGCAAGGCGTAGCCGCCCACGCGATACCTTCAGCACTCCAGAGGCAGCGGCAGGTGGAGGCAGCGGCGTGAACGTGCGAGTGACGGCGGCCCAGAGCGGCGTGGACCCCTTCAGCACCGCCCGGCTGCGGCGCGGGGTGCTCGACGCGTGGGGCGCGGGCCCGGCCCGCTTCCGCGAGGACGCCAACGCCGAGGAGGACCTCGCGCTCGGCGGCTACCGGGACCGGCTCGTCGTCGAGCTGGCCCAGAACGCCGCCGACGCCGCCGCCCGCGCCAAGGTCCCCGGCCGGCTGCGTCTGACCCTGCACCCCGCCGGACCCGACGGCCCCGCCGTGCTGGCCGCCGCCAACACCGGGGCCCCGCTCGACGCGACCGGCGTGGAGTCGCTGAGCACCCTGCGCGCCTCCGCCAAGCGGGACAACGACCAGGGCTCCGTGGGCCGCTTCGGCGTCGGCTTCGCCGCCGTCCTGGCCGTCTCCGACGAGCCGGCGGTCCTCGGCCGCCACGGCGGCGTCCGCTGGTCCCTCGCCGAGGCCCGCGAGCTGGCCCGGGACGCCGCCAACGGCAGCCCCGGCCTCGGCGACGAACTCCGCCGCCGCGACGGCCACGTTCCGCTGCTGCGGCTGCCGCTGCCCGCCGAGGGCACCGCACCCGAGGGCTACGACACCGTCGTGGTCCTCCCGCTGCGCGACACCGCCGCCGAGGACCTCACCGAACGCCTGCTGGCCGGCATCGACGACGCCCTGCTGCTGACCCTGCCCGGGCTGCGCGAGGTCGTCGTCGAAACCCCCTCCGCCGGGCACCGCGTGCTCTTCCGGCGCATGGACGGCCCGTACACCGTCATCGAGGACTCCGCCTCCGGCACCCACCGCTGGCGCACCGTCCGCCACACCGGCCCCATCGACCCCGCCCTGCTCGCCGACCGGCCCGTCGAGGAGCGGCTGCGGCCCGACTGGACGATCACCTGGGCCGCCCCCGTCGACCCCGACGGCGCGCCCGTACGCCCCCGTACCGCGCCCGTCGTGCACGCCCCGACCCCCACCGACGAGCCCCTCGGCATCCCCGCCCTGCTCATCGCCTCCCTGCCGCTGGACACCACCCGCCGCCACCCCGCGCCCGGCCCGCTGACCGACTTCCTCGTGGAGCGCGCCGCCGACGCGTACGCCGAACTCCTCGACGCCTGGGACCCGGTGAGCACCGCCCTGGTCGACCTCGTACCCGGTCCGCTCGGCGGTAGCCCGCTCGACGGCGCCCTGCGCGCCGCCGTCCTCCAGCGGCTGCCCCGCACCCCGTTCCTCGCCCCGGCCGCCCCCACCGAGGAGCTCCCGGCGCTGCGGCCCTTCGAGGCCGAGGTCGTGGAGGGCGCCGGCGCCGACACCGTACGGGTCCTCGCGGAGGTCCTCCCGACACTGCTGCCCGCCGGGCTGGAGCGCCGCCCCGAACTGCGCACCCTGGGCGTCGGCCGGCTGCCGCTCGGCGACGCCATCGAGCGGATCGCCGGCATCGAGCGCACCCCGGACTGGTGGCACCGCCTGTACGACACCCTGGCCGGCGTGGACCCCGACCGGCTGTCGGGCCTGCCCGTGCCGCTCGCCGACGGCCGCACCACCATCGGCCCGCGCCACGTCCTGCTGCCCGGCCCGGACACCCCCGCCGACCTGGCCCGCCTCGGCCTGAAGGTGGCCCACCCGGACGCCGCGCACCCGCTGCTGGAGAAGCTGGGCGCGCTCCCCGCCACCGCGCGCGCCGTCCTGACGACCCCGCAGGTCCGCGCCGCCGTGGCCGCCTCCCTGGACGCGGGCGAGATCTGGGACGAGGACGCGCCGGACCCGGACGAGCTCGCCGACACCGTCCTGACCCTGGTCCGCGCGGCCGGCCTGGCCCCCGGCGAGGAGCCCTGGCTGGGCGCGCTGGCCCTGCCCGACGAGGACGGGGAGCTCACCCCCGCCGGGGAGCTGCTGCTCGCCGGGAGCCCGCTGGCGTCGGTGCTGCGCGAGGACGAGGTCCCGTGCCTGGACGCCGAGTTCGCCGCCCGCTGGGACGCGGACACGCTGGCCGCGTGCGGGGTGCTGACCGCGTTCCAGCTGGTCCGCGCGACCGACGTGGTCCTCGACCCGGACGAACTGGAGCCCCGCGAGGGCGACTTCGCCGAGCCCGATGACGCCGGACTGCTGGACGCGGTCGACGTGTGGTGCGAGGACCTGCTCGACCAGTTCCCCGACACCCCGGTGCCGCCGGTGGCGACCGAGCTGATCGCCGTCCGGGACCTGGACCTCGTCGACGACGACCGCTGGCCCCAGGCCCTGGCGATGCTCGCGCAGCCCCCGCTGCGCGACGCCCTCACCCAGCCGGTGCGGATCCTGCTCCCGGACGGCACCACGCGGTCGGTGCGCCCGTACACCGCCTGGTGGCTGCGCGACCACCCGGTGCTGGACGGCCGCCGCCCCGCCGGGCTGCGGGCGGCGGGCGGCGATCCGCTGCTGGCGGGCCTGTACACCCCGGCGGACGCGACGGGCTTCGAGGACGAGCAGGTGCTGCGGGCCCTGGGCGTACGCACCTCCGTGCGCGCCCTGCTGGAGGAGCCCGGCGGGGCCGCCGAACTGCTGGGCCGCCTCGCCGACCCGGACCGCGAGGTCACCGGCCACCAGCTGCACGGCCTGTACGGGGCGCTGGCCGATCTGGACCCGGAGCAGGTGACGCTGCCGGACGAGCTGCGGGCGGTGGTGGACGGCGAGGTGGTCGTGGTGGACGCGGCCGACGCGGTCGTCGCCGACGCCCCCGACCTCCTCCCGCTGACGGCCGGCCTCCCCCTCCTGCCGGTCTCCCCGTCCCGCGCGGCGGACCTGGCCGACCTGTTCCAGGTGCGCCGGCTGTCGGAGACGGTCCCGGCGGAGGTGAGCACGCCGGGCGAGGAGCACGAGGTGCCGGAGTCGGTGCGCGTCCTGCTCGGCCCCACCACCCCGGCGACGTACGTGGAGCACGAGGAGCTGGTGGCGGGCGGCACGGAGCTGGACTGGCGGCTCACCCCGGACGGGGTGCTGCACGCGGCGACCCTGGAGGGCGTGGCGGCGGGCCTGGCCTGGTCGGCGTCGCAGTGGCCGCGCCGCTTCGAGGTGGCGGCCCTGCTGGAGGACCCGTCGCGGACGGCGGAGCTGGCCCGGGACAGGTGGTTCGACTAGGTCCTGTCCGGGCCGGGCGCCTACGCCCGGAAGCGCCGGTCCACCCACCGGAAGGTGAACTCGATCGCGGCGGCGGCCGCCGCCGCGATCGCGACGGCGATCCACGGCATGGTCACGCCCTCCAGCTTGAGCTGGAAGAACTCCTGGAGCCACGGCACGACGAGGACGACGAGGAAGGCCGCGCCCATCGCGCCGACCAGGGCCACCCGCCACCACGTGTAGGGGCGGGCGATGATCGCCAGCACCCACATCGAGGTCAGGAACAGGGCGAGCGTCGCCGCGCTGGTCTCGGCCTTGAGGGAGTCCGGCCCGCTGTAGTGGGCGCGGGCGATCAGGTAGGTCACGAAGGTGGCCACGGCCGCGATGGCGCCGCCGGGGATCGCGTAGCGCATCACCCGCTTCACGAAGTGCGGCTTGGCGCGCTCCTTGTTCGGGGCGAGTGCCAGGAAGAAGGCCGGGATGCCGATGGTGAGGGTGGACAGCAGGGTGAGGTGGCGCGGCAGGAAGGGGTACTCGACCTGCGAGCACACCACCAGGATCGCCAGCAGTACCGAGTAGACCGTCTTGGTGAGGAAGAGGGTGGCGACGCGGGTGATGTTGCCGATGACCCGGCGCCCTTCGGCGACCACCGAGGGGAGGGTGGCGAAGCTGTTGTTCAGCAGCACGATCTGCGCCACGGCCCGGGTGGCCTCGGAGCCGGAGCCCATGCTCACGCCGATGTCGGCGTCCTTGAGGGCGAGCACGTCGTTGACGCCGTCGCCGGTCATGGCGACGGTGTGGCCGTTGGACTGGAGGGCGCCGACCATGTCCCGCTTCTGCTGCGGGGTGACGCGGCCGAAGACGGAGTTCCCGTCGAGGACCTCGGCCATCTCGGCCCGCTCGGCGGGCAGCCGGCGGGCGTCGACGGTGTTCTGCGCGCCGGGCAGGCCCAGCTTGCCGGCGACCGCGCCGACGGAGACGGCGTTGTCGCCGGAGATGACCTTCGCCTTGACGTCCTGGTCCTCGAAGTAGCGCAGGGTGTCGGCGGCGTCGGGGCGCAGCCGCTGCTCCAGGACGACGAGGGCGGTGGGCCGAACCCCGGTGGCGACGGCGGGGTCGTCGAGTTCGAGGGCGGAGCGGGCCAGCAGCAGGACCCGTAGTCCCTGCTCGTTGAGGCCGGTGATCTCGTCGAGCGCGGGGTCCCCGGGGGGCAGGAGCACGTCGGGGGCGCCGAGCAGCCAGGTGTTGTTCTCGCCGTCGCCCTCGCTGAAGCTGGCGCCGCTGTACTTGCGGGCGGAGGAGAAGGGCAGGGACTCGGTGCAGCGCCACTCGGCGCTGTCGGGGTAGGCGTCGATGATGGCCTGGAGGCTGGCGTTGGGGCGGGGGTCGGATTCGCCGAGGGCGCCGAGCACCTTCTTGACGTACGCCGCTTCCGTGCCGCCGAGCGGGCGGAGCTCGGTGACGTCCATGCCGCCTTCGGTGAGGGTGCCGGTCTTGTCGAGGCAGACGACGTCGACGCGGGCGAGGCCCTCGATGGCGGGGAGTTCCTGGACGAGGCACTGTTTGCGGCCGAGCCGGATGACGCCGATGGCGAAGGCGACGGAGGTGAGGAGGACGAGCCCCTCGGGGATCATCGGGACGATGCCGCCGACGGTGCGGGCGATGGAGTCCTTGAGGTTGGAGTCCTTGACGACGAGCTGGCTGATGATCAGGCCGATGGAGGTCGGGATCATCATCCAGGTGACGTACTTGAGGATGGTGGAGATGCCGGAGCGCAGCTCGGAGTGGACGAGGGTGAAGCGGGAGGCCTCTTCGGCGAGCTGGGCGGCGTAGGCCTCGCGGCCGACCTTGGTGGCGGTGAAGGCGCCGCCGCCGGCGACGACGAAGGAGCCGGACATGACCTGGTCGCCGGGCTTCTTCAGGACGGGGTCGGCCTCGCCTGTGAGGAGGGACTCGTCGATCTCCAGTCCGTCTGCCTCGCCGACGACGCCGTCGACGACGACCTTGTCGCCGGGGCCGAGTTCGATGACGTCGTCGAGGACGATCTCGGAGGTGGAGACCTCGGCGGTGGTGCCGTCGCGGCGGACGCTGGGTTTGGCCTCGCCGATGACGGCGAGGCCGTCGAGGGTCTTCTTGGCGCGCAGTTCCTGGATGATGCCGATGCCGGTGTTCGCGATGATCACGAAGCCGAAGAGGCTGTCCTGGATGGGCGCGACGATCAGCATGATCACCCACAGGACGCCGATGATGGCGTTGAAGCGGGTGAAGACGTTGGCCCGGACGATGTCGGCGGTGGAGCGGGAGGAGCGGACGGGGACGTCGTTGACGTCGCCGCGCGCGACGCGTTCGGCGACCTCGGCGGTGCTGAGGCCGGCCGGCTTGAACCGGGGGGCGGGGGGTTTCACCGGGTGCACGGGGTCGAGCTCGGCTCCCGCGTCGATGGCGGCGCCGCCGGCCCGTTCCGGCCCGTCATGGTCGATCCTCGCCCGCTGCGTCATGCTTTCGACGGTAAAGGCGGTTCGAACGCTTCACCCGCCGAGCGGTCGGAAGATCCGACTTCAGGATGACCCGAATCGTCCCCTGGTCGACCCCGCGCCGCCGGCCGGCGGCAGCGCCCGGGCCGCCGGAGGCTACGCGCCGCCGCCCGCCTGCGCGGCCGGTCCGGCCTCCCCGTCCCCGGCGGCCCGGGCGGCCTGTTCCGCCGCGTGGGCCCGGAGGGCGGCGTCGCGGCCGCGGACGTACCAGATGCCGATCAGGCCGAGGCCGCCGCCGGCGGCGCAGGTCCACACCCACCACAGCAGGTCGCGGTCGGCGAACCACCCGTAGAAGGGCAGCTGGACGAGGAACATGGCGAACCAGAGGATCGTGCCGCCGGTGATGGTGGCGACAACCGGGCCCTCCAGGGGCTCGGGCGCCTCGTGCTTCGCAGTCCACTTCGCCATGGAGCCAAGTCTAGGTGGCGCGTTTTGGGGTCTACGCGCGGAGATGGACGCCCCTTCGTTCATGTGTTCATACTGAAACGGTTTGTCTACGACCGGATTCGTTCGTATGAACCGCCCAATAGACCCGTTTGAGGACCGCATGAGCACCTCGGCACCCGCCGCGGCCCCCACCACCGGCCTGGACCGGTACTTCAAGATCTCCGAGCGCGGCTCGACCGTCGCCCGCGAGGTCCGGGGCGGCTTCGCCACCTTCTTCGCGATGGCCTACATCATCGTGCTGAACCCGATCATCCTGGGCAGCGCGAAGGACATGTACGGGCACCAGCTCGACGGCGGCCAGCTCGTCACCGCGACCGTCCTGACGGCCGCCTTCTCCACCCTCCTCATGGGCGTCATCGGCAACGTCCCGATCGCCCTGGCCGCCGGCCTCGGCGTCAACACCGTCGTGGCCCTCCAGCTGGCCCCGCGCATGAGCTGGCCCGACGCCATGGGCATGGTCGTCCTCGCGGGCTTCGTCGTGATGCTGCTGGTCGCCACCGGCCTGCGCGAGCGCGTCATGAACGCCGTCCCGCAGGGCCTGCGCAAGGGCATCGCGATCGGCATCGGCCTGTTCATCATGCTGATCGGCCTGGTCGACTCCGGCTTCGTCACCCGCATCCCCGACGCCGCACACACCACGGTCCCGCTCCAGCTCGGCGGCAACGGCCACCTGCACGGCTGGCCCGTCCTGGTCTTCGTCGTCGGCGTGCTGCTCACGCTCGCGCTGCTGATCCGCAAGACGCCCGGCGCGATCCTGATCTCCATCGTCGTCATGACCGTCGTCGCGGTCGCCGTGCAGCTGATCGCCGACCTCCCCGACCTGGCCTGGGGCCTGACCGTGCCGCAGTGGCCGGGCAACCCCGTGGCCGCGCCCGACTTCGGGCTCGTCGGCCAGGTCAGCCTCTTCGGCGGCTTCGGGAAGGTCGGCCTGCTCACGGGCGTCCTCTTCGTCTTCACCGTGCTGCTGTCCTGCTTCTTCGACGCGATGGGCACCATCCTCGGCGTCGGCGACGAGGCCAAGCTGACGAAGCCGGACGGCACCTTCCCCGGCATCAACCGGGTCCTGCTGATCGACGGCCTGGCCGTCGCCTCGGGCGGCGCGACCTCCTCGTCCGCCACCACCTGCTTCGTGGAGTCCACGGCGGGCGTCGGCGAGGGCGCCCGTACGGGCCTGGCCAACGTGGTGACCGGCGCCCTCTTCACCGTCTCGCTCTTCCTGACCCCGCTCGCCACGATGGTCCCCTCGCAGGCCGCCACCCCCGCCCTCGTGGCGGTCGGCTTCCTGATCCTGGCGGGCTCGGTCCGGGACATCGACTGGAGCGACTTCACCATCGCCGTCCCGGCCTTCATGGCCATGGTGATGATGCCCTTCACCTACTCGATCACCAACGGCATCGGCATCGGCTTCATCAGCTTCGCCGTGCTGCGGCTGGCGACGGGCCGGGGCCGCGAGGTCCCGGCCGCCATGTACGCCGTCTCGGCGGTCTTCGTCTTCTACTACGCGATGCCGGCCCTCGGCCTCACGTAAGCCCGTAGAACTTCTCCGTCTCGTCGACGGCGGCCTTGAACCGCTCGTCGAAGTCATCGCGAATGAGCGTCCGGACCACATAGTCCTGGACGCTCATTCCGCGTTTGGCGGCATGGTGCCGGAGCCGTTCCAGCAGCTCCCCGTCTATGCGCATGCTCAGCACATGTGTCCCCATGCCCGAAAGGGTCGGGCCACAGGGTGCGCACGCGTGTCACTTTCCACCGCTCACTCACCCGTACGAGTGAGACGGCGGGGTTCCCCGGGATTCCTCGGGTCCCCCGAAAGCGTTTTTCCTTAGACAGAGTAATGAGTTACTCTAAAGACATGCATGACCTCTCCCATGGCGACGACGCCGCCGCCGTGAACGATCTGCGCTCCGCCGTGATGCGGCTGGGCCGGCGCCTGAAGCACCAGCGCGTCGACGAATCGCTCAGCCCGACCGAGATGTCGGTGCTCGGCACCCTCGCCCGCTGCGGCCACGCCACCCCCGGTGAGCTGGCCCGGCGCGAGCACGTCCAGCCCCCGTCGATGACACGCATCGTCGCGCTGCTGGAAGCCAAGGGACTGGTCACGCTGGAGCCGCACCCCGAAGACCGCCGCCAGAAGGTGGTCCGCCAGACCGAGGAGGCCGAGACGATGCTCGAAGAGAGCCGCCGCAAGCGCAACGCCTTCCTGGCCGGGCTCGCGGCCGAGCTCACCGAGGACGAATGGGCCAAGCTCCGCGCGGCCGCACCCGTCCTGGAGAAGCTCGCCCACCTATAGGAACGACGCCAGGAGGCGAACGCTTTTGAGTACGGGAACCGGAGCAGACTCCGCACCCGGCCATACATCCACCACTACACGCACCGCGAGCAGACAGTCCATGTTCAGCTCGCTGAAGATCCGGAACTACCGGCTCTTCGCCACCGGCCAGGTCGTCTCGAACACGGGCACCTGGATGCAGCGCATCGCGCAGGACTGGCTGGTCCTCTCCCTGACCGGCTCCGCGTCCGCCGTCGGCATCACCATCGCCCTGCAGTTCCTGCCGATGCTGCTCTTCGGGCTCTACGGAGGCGTACTCGCCGACCGGCTGCCCAAGCGGCCGCTGCTGATCGCCACCCAGAGCGCGATGGGCCTCACCGGCGTCGCGCTCGCCGCGCTGACCCTGGCCGGAAACGTCCAGGTCTGGCACGTCTACCTCGCCGCCTTCCTGATCGGCCTGGTCACCGTCGTGGACAACCCGGCCCGGCAGACGTTCGTCTCCGAGATGGTAGGCCCCGCGCAGCTCGCCAACGCGGTCAGCCTGAACTCCGCGAACTTCCAGTCCGCGCGGCTGGTCGGCCCGGCGATCGCCGGCGTGCTCATCACCGCCGTCGGCTCCGGCTGGGCCTTCCTGCTGAACGGCCTGTCCTTCGCCGCGCCCATCGCGGGCCTGCTGCTGATGCGCACGCACGAACTGCACCCCGTCACCCCCCAGCCGCGCGCCAAGGGACAGCTGCGGGAAGGACTGCGGTACGTCGCGGGCCGGCCCGAGCTGGTCTGGCCGATCGTGCTGGTCGGCTTCATCGGCACCTTCGGGTTCAACTTCCCGATCTGGCTGTCGGCCTTCACCGACGACGTCTTCCACGGGGACGCGGGCACCTACGGGCTGTTCAACACCCTCATCGCGGCCGGCTCCCTGGCCGGCGCCCTGCTGGCGGCCCGCCGCGGACACTCCCGCCTGCGGCTGCTGGTGACGGCGGCGGTGCTCTTCTCGGTCCTGCTGCTGGTCACCGCGTTCGCGCCGGGCTTCTGGCTCTTCGCGGCGCTGCTGGTGCCGATCGGGATGTTCGGCCTGACCGTGAACGTCGTGGCGAACTCCAGCGTCCAGATGGCCACCGACCCCGAGATGCGGGGGCGGGTGATGGCCCTGTTCATGATGGTCTTCACCGGTGGCACGCCCGTCGGGGCCCCACTGGTCGGCTGGATCACGGACACCTACGGAGCGCGCCTCGGCATGGCCGCGGGCGGCGTGATCTCCCTCGCGGCGGCGGTGGCCGTGGGCCTGGTCCTGTCCCGCGTGGGCAACCTCCGGCTCCGCCTGAACCGCCACGGCATCGTCTTCGTCCCGGCCGCCCGCCGAGAGCTGGCCCCGGCCGCGTAAGCCACCTCCTCAACGCGCCGCTCGCGCGGCTCGGCCCCGGTGGGCCTCCCCGGCTTCGCGCCGCTCGCGCCGGACTCCGTCCGGCGGACGCGGGGCGGGGCGGGGCCGGTGCCCGTGGCCGGGGCCGGCGGGCGTGTGCGGGCGCCTGGCCGCTGCGCGGCGACATCCGGCCCGCGCGGCGTTCGAGCGCACCGGGCGCGCAGCACCCGGAGAACGGGGTCCGGGGCGGAGCCCCGGGGAACGGTGGAAGGGCGGGCAGGGGACGGCCCCGCGCAGCGGCAACCCACCCGCACCCGGGACGGGACGGGTACCGTCGGAGACGTGAGGCTGTTCGCCGCCGTGCTGCCCGGGAGTGACGCCGTCGCCGAGCTGCGGGCCGCCGTCGCGGCGTCGCCGCGGCCCGACGGGCTGCGCTGGACCGCGGAAGCGGGCTGGCACTTCACGCTCGCCTTCATGGGCGAGGTCCCCGACCCCCTCCTCCCCGACCTGTACGCCCGCCTCGCCCGCGCGGCACACCGCAGCGCCCCCTTCCCGCTCCGCCTCCACGGCATCGGCCACTTCGGCGACCGCGCCCTGTGGACCGGCGCCGCCGGCGGCCTCGACGCGCTGCGCCTGCTCGCCGAGCGGGCCGACGCCGCCGCCCGGCGGGCCGGGGTGCCCATGGAGCACCACCGCCGGTACACCCCGCACCTCACCCTCGCCCGCGGCCGCCACGGCACCGACCTGCGGCCCTGCCTCGACGCCCTCGCCGGCTTCGAGGGCACGCCCTGGCAGGTCGACGCCCTCAGCCTGGTCCGCAGCAACCTGCCCGCCGGCGGCGTCCCCGGCGAACAGCCCCGCTACGAGGTCGTCCGGGCCTGGCCCCTCTCCGGCTGACGCCGGGGCCGGCGAGGCCCAGGGTTCGGGGACGGTTCATCCCCTGGTGGCCCGTACTTCGGGGCACGGAATCCGGATTCCGGTGAAACAGAACCAGTAGAGGCGATCCCGGCATGCTCCGGACCACGTACCCGGCAAGCCGCCCGCTGACGCACGCACGCCTCACCCACCGCACCGACGGCCGCCCCGCCACCACCCCGCGGGGCGGCCCGGAGCCCCCCTCCGGCCACCCTCGAAGGAGTCCCCGTGCCGCTCACCGAGCCGACGACCACCCCGACACCGGCACCGCCGGCGACCGCGCGCGTCGCCACCCGCCGCAGGCTGCTGATGTGCCGACCCCGGCACTACGACGTCACGTACTCGATCAACCCCTGGATGCACCCGGAGAACAGCACCGACCCCGCCCTCGCCGTCCGCCAGTGGGAGGGGCTGCGCGACCTGTACCGCGAACTCGGCCATTTCGTCGAGGAGATCGAGCCCGTCGAGGGCCTGCCCGACATGGTGTTCGCCGCGAACGGCGCCACCGTCGTCGACGGCAAGGTCTACGGCGCGCGGTTCCGGCACGCGCAGCGCACCGCCGAGGGACCGGCGTACCTGGGCTGGTTCGAGCGCCGCGGCTACCGCGACGTGCTGTGGCCCGAGTACATCAACGAGGGCGAGGGCGACTTCCTCACCGTCGGCCGCCGGCTGCTCGCCGGGACCGGCTTCCGCACCGACCCGCGTTCGCACGCCGAGGCCCAGGAGTTCTTCGGCCTGCCGGTGACGAGCCTGACCCTCGTCGACCCGGAGTACTACCACCTGGACACGGCCCTGGCCGTGCTCTCCGACGACGAGGTCATGTACTACCCGGCCGCCTTCTCCGAGGGCAGCCGGGCCGTGCTCCGCACGATGTTCCCCCACGCGATCCTCGCCACCGCCGAGGACGCCGCGGTCTTCGGGCTGAACGCCTTCTCCGACGGCCGCCACGTGCTGCTGCCGGAGGCGGCGACCGGCCTGACGGCCCAGCTCAGCGCGCGCGGCTTCGAGCCCGTCGGGGTCGGGCTCTCCGAGCTCCTCAAGGCGGGCGGCAGCGTGAAGTGCTGCACCCTGGAGCTGCGCGACCGCTGAGTCACCACCGACGTAGTTTCCGGAAAGGACAGTTGTGACCTCTGCGACCGCGATCGCGGACAGCTACGCCCGCCTGCTCGACCTCCTGACGGACGCGGGAGCCGACTACCGGCTGCTGCGCCACGCTCCGGAGGGGCGTACCGAACTCGCCAGCCTGATACGCGGCCACAGCCTCGAACAGGCCGCCAAGTGCCTGGTCATCAGGGTCGCGCTGGGACGCAAGCAGCGCCGCTACGTGATCGCCGTGGTGCCGGGCCACCGCCGCGTGGACCTGGAGGCGGTGCGGGCCGAGTACGGCGGCACGAACGCCTCCTTCGCCGTCCGCGAGGTCGCCGAGGAACTGACGGGCTGCGTCAGCGGGTCGATCATGCCGGTGAGCTTCGACCCGGCCGTGGAGGTGGTCGTCGACCCGGCGCTGCTGGAGCAGGAGGAGATCTGGTTCAACGCGGGCCGCCTCGACGTGTCGGTGGCGCTGCGCACCGCCGGCTACCTGGCGCTGGTACGGCCGCGGACGGCCCTGATCAGCGAGGAGCCGGCGCTGGTCTAGACGGAGGCGTCTCCCTCCTGGCGGCGGGTGAGGGTGACGTACAGGTACTCGTCGAGGAGCTTGGCCAGGCTGATGCCCGGCCGGCCCAGGTCGGCGGTCAGTACGTCCTCCTCCAGCCCGCTCGCCGCCAGCGCGGCCCTCGCCCAGGCCCGGCCGGTACGCAGGTGCCGGCCGAAGGCCCGCTCGTCGCGGGCGCCGTGCAGCCGGACGGCGATGGCCTCGTCCCACGGCATCACCGTGCGCGGCCGCACCGCGAACAGGGCCTTGGCGGCGGCCGTCGGCCCGAGGGTGCGGCGGCCCGCCGGGAGGGCGGCCAGTTCCCCGTACGCGGCGGCGAGCGCGCCGATCTCCCGGTCGGTGAGGGCCGCTATCGGGGCCCCGGGCAGGGTGTGCCGGGCCCACCAGGTGCCGAGCCCGGCGCCCAGCGGGTCGGGCTCGCCCTCGCGCGGGTAGCGGATGCGGCAGCCCCAGGCGTTGAGCCAGCGGTGCAGGGCCGTGCGGTGCGCGGCCTCGGAGAGGTCGATGCCGGGTGCCGTGGCCGCGAGCAGGTTCTGCCAGCTGCGGTCCGCCCGGTAGCCGGCGAACACCTCGGCGGCGGCCCGCAGCCCGTCGAGTCCGGGCGCGGGCGGCAGGGCGCCGTCCTCCAGGTGCGCGCGGGCCACCTTGGCCGGTACGCACATCCGCCAGGCGTCGGTGACCAGTTCCGCGAGTTCCGCGGTGCCGAGGGCTGCCATGCGGGCGTGCACCCAGTGGTAGCGCATGTCCCCGGCGCCCGGCAGGGAGAACTTCTCGGGCTCGCTGGCGACGAGCGCGGCCCGCTCCTCCTTGGGGAAGGCGAAGCCGAGCTCGGTCTCGTCCCGGGAGAGGGCGAGGTAGACGATCCGGCCGATGCGGAACTTCACCCGGTCGCGGACGAGGTGCTCCTCGGTGCGCGGCAGCGCGAGCGCGAGCCGCCGTACGTCTTCGACGGTGACCATGACGCAAGTCTCGCAGCCCCCGGCGAGGGGCGTGGGCGGGAGCGCGTTAGTCTCGAAGGGTGGACCCGAAGACCAGAAACCGTGTCATGGCCGGTGTGCTCGTGCTGATGTTCGTCGTCGTGGCGGTGGCGGCCGCGGTGGGCCAGTAGCCCCGTACCCCGACCGCTCCGCGTACGCCCGCACCCGCCCGCCCCGTCCGCGCTCGAAGCGCGGGCGGGGCGGCGCGCGTAGGCGGCCCCGGGCCGCCGCCCGGCTACCAGGCGAAGGCCTCCGGCGACGGCCCCGGTCCGGGGAAGATCTCGTCGAGGGAGCCCAGCAGTTCCTCGGAGAGTTCCAGCTCCACCGCGCGCAGGGCGCTCTCCAGTTGCTCGGCGGTGCGGGGGCCGACGATCGGGCCCGTGACGCCGGGGCGGGTCAGCAGCCAGGCCAGGGCGGCTTCGCCGGGCTCCAGGCCGTGCTTGTCGAGGAGGTCCTCGTACGCCTGGATCTGCGCACGTACGGCGGTGTTGGCGAGGGCGTCCGCCGAGCGGCCGGAGGCACGCCGGCCGACGGTGGCCTCCTTCTTGAGGACTCCGCCCAGCAGTCCGCCGTGGAGCGGGGACCAGGGGATGACGCCGAGCCCGTACGCCTCGGCGGCCGGGATGACCTCCATCTCGGCGCGCCGCTCGGAGAGGTTGTAGAGGCACTGCTCGCTGACCAGGCCGACCATGCCGCGCCGGCCGGCCGTCTCGTTGGCCTGGGCGATCTTCCAGCCGGGGAAGTTGGAGGAGCCCGCGTAGAGGATCTTGCCCTGCTGGATCAGGACCTCGATGGCCTGCCAGATCTCCTCGAAGGGGGTCTGCCGGTCGACGTGGTGGAACTGGTAGACGTCGATGTGGTCGGTCCGGAGCCGCTTGAGGCTGTCGTCCACGGCCCGGCGGATGTTCAGGGCGGAGAGGCGGTCGTAGTTGGGCCATGTCTCGCCCTCGCGGGACATGGAACCGTAGACCTTGGTGGCCAGGACCGTCTTCTCGCGGCGGCCGCCGCCCTGCGCGAACCAGGTGCCGATGATCTCCTCGGTACGGCCCTTGTTCTCGCCCCACCCATACACATTGGCCGTGTCGAAGAAGTTGATCCCCGCGTCGAGGGCCGAGTCCATGATCGCGTGGCTCTCCGGCTCGCCCGTCTGGGGGCCGAAGTTCATGGTGCCGAGTACGAGGCGGCTGACTTTGAGACCGGTGCGTCCGAGCTGCGTGTACTTCATGGGCCACTAGCCAACTGCTTGGAGTGCGCTCCAGGCAAGACCCTTTCGCGGGAGGGGACTTACGGGGTCCGCGCGGGACGGTAGGGGCCGCCGACGCCCCAGGCCTGGTGCAGGACGGCCGCGAACTCGCCCGCGAGGCGGTGCTCGCCCGAGGCGTTGGGGTGCGTGCCGTCGTAGGTGTCGCGGTGGATGTCGTACGCGTCCGGGCGGGCGGCCAGCAGGATCGGCGAGGCGTCGGTGGTCAGGTCGGCGACCGCCTTGGCGAGCAGCTCGTTGAAGCGGGCGACCTCCGCCGCGAAGGGGGGTTCGTCCTCGGCGCGGACGTTGGGGATCACCGGGAGGAAGACCATCCGGATCGCCGGGCGGGCCTCGCGGGCGGCCGTGACGAAGGCGCGGACGTTGCCGGCGGTCTGCTCGGCGTTGGTGTAGAAGCCGAGGTCGATCAGGCCGAGGGAGACGAGCAGCACGTCGGCGCGGGCGTCGGCGGCGGCGGGCCCGATGAGGGGGGCCATGTGCTGCCAGCCCTCGCCCCAGCCGGCCAGGTGCCGGCGGGCGTGCCCGGGGAAGTCCGGGGCCGCGTATTCCTGGCCGGCGGGGCCGTCGGCACCGGTGTCGTACAGCGCGGTGCGCGGGCCGACGATCTCGAAGGAGCCGTCGCCCAGGGTGGCGCCGAGGTGCTGCCACATCCGGTAGCGCCAGGTGTAGTCGCCGGCGCGTCCGATGGTCATGGAGTCGCCGACGAACATGAAACGCATCCGGTCATCATCGCGGATCGCGCGACGGGAACCCCTGTGATGCCGGACACGCCCGGCCTGGTGGCAGGCTTGTGGGATGCGCCTGCTGCCCCGGTCGACCGCCGTTCCCGCCGCCCTCGTGCTCGCCCTGCTGCCGGGAGCCGCCCTCGCGGCCGAGACCCCCGCCGCGCCCGGGACCGCGCCCGGGTTCACCATCACCGATCCGCGGATCAAGGAGTCGAGCGGGCTCGCGGCCAGCCGGATCCACCCGGGCGTGTACTGGACGCACAACGACAGCGACGACGGCCCGTACGTGTACGCGGTGGACTCGGCGACGGGCAGGACGGTGGCGCGGGTCACGCTGACCGGGACCGGGACCCCGCGCGACGTGGAGGCGATCTCGCTCGGCCCGGACGGGCAGCTGTACGTCGGGGACATCGGCGACAACAAGGACGGCACCTGGGACCACGTGTGGATCTACCGCTTCCAGGAGCCGAAGGAGCTCGGCGACCGGACCGTCGCGGCCGAGCAGTTCACGGTCGCGTACGCGGACGGGCCGCGCAACGCCGAGGCGCTGATGGTGCATCCGGTGACGGGCCGGGTGTACATCGCGAGCAAGAACGAGCAGGGCGGCGGCCTGTACGAGGGCCCCGAGCGGCTGTCGGCGGACGGGCGCAACGTGTTCCGGCGGGTCGCGGAAGTGCCGTGGGTGACGGACGGGGCGTTCTCGCCGGACGGGAGCCGGCTGACGCTGCGCGGGTACTTCACGGCCCGTACGTACGGCTGGAAGGACGGCCGCCCGGAGGGCGCCGGCGAGCGGGTGGACGCGCCGTGGCAGGGGCAGGCGGAGTCGGCGACGTACACGCCGGACGGCAGGACGCTGATGTTCGGGGCGGAGGGCGCGAACAGCAAGGTGGTGGCCGTACCGGTGGCCCCGGCGGCGGGACCGTCCGACCCGGGCCGCACGGGCTCCCCGCAGCAGCCGGGCGGCGGCCCGACGGGCTCCTCCGGGGCGCAGGGGGCGCCCGCCGGGCAGGACTCCGGCAGCTTCACCAAGGGGGCGCTGGTCCTCGCGGCCGGCACGGCCCTGGTCCTGGCGGGCAAGCGGCTGTTCCGCCGCCGCCCGAAGGGCTGAGTCACCGGCGGTTCCCGCAAACCTCCTGCGCGCAATGTCAACGATCCCTGCGCGCAGTGCACATGACCTCGAAGGCCCCCCGCCTAAGCTCTGTTTCAGGCCACCGCGCACGGCCGGTCCCGGCCCCCGGCCGGGATCCGCTGCGGGTGAGGGGCCCTTGTCGTTCACGGGGGTGACGACAGGGGCCCGTTCCAGCCGCTCCGAGTGATCCGGCTCACACCCTGTCACAGGTGCGCGCGACCCGGTGTCTTGTGTCCGAACCCCAACGGAGGAGGACACGATGAGCGAGAACAACACCGGCGTGGTCGTGATCGGCGGCGGTTACGCGGGCGTGATGGCGGCCAACCGGCTGACCCGGCGCGGCGACGTGACGGTGACGCTGGTCAACCCGCGCCCCTCGTTC
Source organism: Streptomyces sp. NPDC037421 (assembly GCF_055602105.1). Taxonomy (NCBI): domain Bacteria; kingdom Bacillati; phylum Actinomycetota; class Actinomycetes; order Kitasatosporales; family Streptomycetaceae; genus Streptomyces; species Streptomyces sp. NPDC037421. Next base: position 148,724 of record NZ_JBVJWV010000014.1, on the reverse strand, counting down.
GTGCACCGCATCCGCCTGCACCAGCTGGCCGCCGGCACCGACACGGCCGTCGTCGAGTACGAGGACGTCCTCGCCGAGGGCGTACGCCTGGTCGTCGACACCGTCGACCGCATCGACGCCCCCGCCCGCACCCTCGCCCTCGCCTCCGGCGGCCGCCTCGGCTACGACTACCTCGTCTACGCCGTCGGCAGCACCGGCGCCGGCCCGCGCGTACCCGGTGCCGCCGAACACGCCCACCCCATCGCCACCCTGGAAGACGCCCAGCGCCTGCGCCCCGTCCTGGACGCCGCGCCCGGCCGGGCCCCGGTGACGGTGGTCGGCGCCGGACCGACCGGCATCGAGACCGCCGCCGAACTCGCCGGAGCCGGCCGCCCCGTCACCCTCGTCTGCGGCGGCCCCCTCGGCCCCTACCTCCACACCCGCGGACGCCGCTCGGTCGCCCGCCGCCTCGCCCGCCTGGGCGTCACCGTCATCGACGGCCCCGGCAGCACCGTCACCCACGTCACCGCCACCGCCGTCCGCCTGGCCGACGGCCGCGAACTGCCCAGCCACGTCACCGTCTGGAGCGCCGGCTTCGCCGTCCCCGACCTCGCCGCCCGCAGCGGCCTGGCCACCGACACCGCCGGCCGCATCCTCACCGACGAGACCCTCACCAGCGTCGACGACGACCGCATCGTCGCCGCCGGGGACTCGGCCGCCCCGTCGGGCCTGCCGCTGCGGATGAGCTGCCAGGCCGCGATGCCCATGGGCGCCCGGGCCGCCGACACCGTCCTGAGCCGCCTCGCCGGCGAGCGCCCCGAAACCCTCAACCAGCCCTTCGGCGCCCAGTGCATCAGCCTCGGCCGGAACGACGGCATCTTCCAGTTCGCCAAGGCCGACCACGCGATCTGGTTCCACGTCGACGGCAAGCCCGGCGCCAAGCTGAAGGAGACCGTCTGCACGGTCGTCGTCAAGCACCTCGCCGACGAGGCCCGCAAGCCCGGCGGCTACCGTCTCCACCGCGGCTCGGGCGCCGCCACCCGCCAGAAGAAGCTCCAGGCCGTACAGGGTTCGACGGCCGCGTGACGAACGGACGGACCACATGAACGACGACGTCGACGGCCGCACCACCGACGCGGCGACCGAGGCCTTCGTCGCCCACCGCAACCTGCTCTTCACCGTCGCCTACGAGATGCTCGGCTCGGCCTCCGACGCCGAGGACGTCCTCCAGGAGACATGGCTGCGCTGGGTGAAGGTCGACCTCGGCCAGGTCGAGGACCAGCGCGCCTACCTGGTCCGCGTCACGACCCGTCAGTCACTCAACCGGCTGCGGGCCATGAGCCGCCGCAAGGAGTCCTACGTCGGCCAGTGGCTGCCCGAACCGCTGCTCACCGCACCGGACGTGGCCCAGGACGTGGAGCTCGCCGAGAGCGTGTCCATGGCGATGATGCTCGTACTGGAGACCCTGTCGCCGACCGAACGCGCCGTGTTCGTCCTGCGCGAGGCCTTCGACGTCGGCTACGACGAGATAGCCGCGGCCGTCGACAAGACCCCCGCCGCCGTACGCCAGATCGCACACCGCGCCCGCCGTCACGTCGACGCCCGCCGCCCCCGGCAGGCCGTCTCCGCGAGCCAGACCCGGGCCGCCATGGAGTCCTTCCAGCGCGCGCTCGACAGCGGGGACCTCCAGGGGCTCCTCGACGTACTCGCCCCCGACGTCGTCCTCGTCGGCGACGGCGGCGGCTTCAAGCAGGCCGCGCTGCGCCCCGTCACGGGCGCCGGCAAGGTGGGCCGCTTCATCATCGGCGGCGTCGGCAAGAAGGCGGGCCGGATCACCGTCACCCCCACCCTGGTCAACGGCAGTCCGGCGCTCCTCGCCCACCTCGACGGCGAACTCGACGGCGTCATGGCCTTCCACGTCGAGGACGGCCGCATCGCCGGCATCTACTTCGTCCGCAACCCCGAGAAGCTGGGCGCCGTCGGGGCCGAGACCCCGATCACCCTGCGGTGAACCGACACCGGCTCGGTGCCCTCGGCGGCCCGCCCCTCACCCCCTCGGGCTACGAGTGCCCGAGGTCGGCGGACGGGAGGTCCGCCGAGGGCACCGAGCCGGTGTCGGGGGCCGGACGCAGCGGGAACTCGTCCGTCGCCATCGAGTCCAGCACCGGCGGCGCGGGCCGCGGCGGCTTCGGCATGACGGCGGCCTCCGAGTGGCCGCCGCAGCCGTACGACAGGGAGACGAGCCGGCCGTCCGCCGGACCGAACTCGTTCGCGCAGATGCCGAAGGCCTGCCCCAGCGAGCCGCCGATCGCCACCAGGAAGCCGCACGAGACGCACGACGCGGGCGCGGCCTGCGCCATCGGCGTCTTCGCCCCGAAGGACTCGTCCCAGCGGTCGGCCGCCGTGTGCAGCCCGTACCGCGACAGGACGCGGGCGCGGCGCATGCCGAGCTCCTCCGCCACGGCACTGATGGAGCCGCGCGCCGGGACGACCACCCGGTCGGTGACGTCGGCGTCCTCGGCCTCGACCAGTTCGGCCATCTCGGTGGAGACGACCGAGTTCGGCGGCGGCGCGTCCTCCCCCGACCAGCCCGGCTCCAGCCGCAGGTCGTCGGCGTCCGTCGGCAGCAGGTCGCCGGGGCCCATGTCGCCCGGGCGCAGCCGCTCGCTCCACGGCACCCATTCGGGGGCGAGGAGCGCGTCGTCGCCGGGAAGGAGCACCGTTTCGTCGAGGGTGACGTTCTTCGCGCGGGAGGCGCGGGTCACGGTGACGGCCCAGCGCCAGCCGCGGTAGCCCGGCTCCTTGCACTCGAAGAAGTGGGTGACGACCCGGTCGCCCTCCGCTACGGCGGACACGTGCTCGCCCACCACACCGGGGTAGGCGGCCTCCTCGGCCGCCGCACGGGCGAGCTCCACCGCCTCGGCGCAGAGGCGGTCCGGGGCGGGCGTACGCGGGGTACGCGGGGTACGGCTTCGCGTCGTCGCAGCACTCACAGGTCTCGTTCTCTCCTACGCCGTCTCACGAGTGCGCCGTCCGTACTGTCGTTCACAACGACCCGTCGGTCTCGTCCGTACGTAGCGCGGGCGGAGCGGACCAGAGGGCCGCGTCGACGTCCGCGCCCCGATCGGCCTCGGGCGCACCCCACTGTGATCCATTCTGCGGTATCACGAAGAGGCGCGCGGCCAAGTGCAACCGCCGGTGGCGCGCTACGCACGCTACCTCCTCCGAAGCCTTCGGCCCACATGCGAGGTCCGATTCGCGGACAACGCACGAGCGCGGAAGCGCCCCGGAAAGCCGCGCGGGCCCCCGGGACTGCCTCCCGGAACCGCGCCCGGGACGCGCCGGGAGGGGTCCCGGACGGCCTCGTGGGGCACTATGGCCACGTGGCACCCGCACGGTCGTCCGCAGACGGCTCGGGACCGGCCAGGCGGGCCGGCCGGGCTGTCGGGCGTGCCCTGCACCTCCCCATCACCGGCACGGCACGCGGTATCCGGCGGGCCACGCACGCCCACGGAGCCGGCGAGTCGGGGCTGGGCCGTCTGATCGAACTGCACGCGATCAACGGCGCCGGAGACGTCATGATCACCGTCGCGCTCGCCTCGACGGTGTTCTTCTCGGTACCCACCGACGAGGCACGCGGACGGGTGGCCCTCTACCTGGCGATCACCATGGCGCCCTTCACCCTGCTGGCCCCGGTGATCGGCCCCCTGCTGGACCGGCTCCCGCACGGCCGGCGGGCGGCGATGGCGGGCGCGATGCTGACGCGGGCGCTGCTGGCGGTGATGATGTCCGGCGCGGTCGCCACGGGGGGCCTGGAGCTGTACCCGGCGGCGCTGGGCGTACTGGTGGCCTCGAAGGCGTACGGAGTCGTACGCAGCGCGGTGGTCCCGCGGCTCCTCCCGCCGAAGTTCTCACTCGTCAAGGCGAACTCCCGGGTCACGCTCGCGGGCCTCCTCGCCACGGGCGCGGCGGCGCCGGTGGCCGCCGGACTGCACGCGATCGGACCGCCCTGGCCGCTGTACGGGGCCTGCGCGATCTTCGGGTGGGGCACCTTCGCGGCGTTCCAGCTGCCGCACAAGGTGGACGACGCCAAGGGCGAGCGCCGCGCCCGGCTCTCCACCCACGAAGCCCACTCCAAGCGCCCCGGGCTGCGCACGGTCAGCCGCCCCGTGCTGTGCGGGCTGCTGGCGAACGCCTCGATGCGCGGGCTGTCCGGGTTCCTGATCTTCTTCCTGGCGTTCCTGCTGCGCGAGCACCCGCTCGCCGGGCAGAGCGCGGCGGTCTCGCTGGGCATCGTCGGCGTCGCGGCGGGCATCGGCAACGCCTGCGGGACGGCGGTCGGCGCGTGGCTGCGGGCCCGCGCCCCGGAGGCGATCATCGCGGCGGTCCTGTCCGCCACCCTGGGCGTGGCGATCCTCTCGGCCGTCCTCTTCAGCGGCCTGTTCATGGCCGTCCTGGCCGCCACGGCCGGCTTCTGCCAGGCGCTGGCGAAGCTCTCGCTCGACGCGATGATCCAGCGCGACGTCCCGGAAGCCGTCCGCACCTCGGCCTTCGCCCGCTCGGAGACCCTGCTCCAGGTGGCGTGGGTGCTGGGCGGCGCGATCGGCATCGCCCTCCCGCTGAACGGCGTCCTGGGCATGTCGGTGGCCGCGGCCGTGGTGGCCCTGGGCACCCTCATGGCGGTACGCGGCCTCCTCACCTCCCCCCGCCCCCACCACCCGACGTCCCCCCGCCCCCGGGTGGCGTAACCGGGCGTTCCCGCCCCGGCCGGCACGTCCGGCGCCGCCGGCCCTTGAGGCGCCGGGGTCCGGGGGCGGAGCCCCCGGCAGCGGGGTCCGGGGCGCAGCTCCGGGGAACGGGCGAAGGGCGGGGCGGGGAGCAGCCCGCGCAGCGGCACCCCGACCCCGCCCACCCGAACCCGCGGCGCAGCCAGGCGGCGGCCCCCACCCCCTCCGCCACGCCCGGCCAGGGCACCGGCACCCCCGTGCGGCGGCGCAGCCCACCGGCCCGATAGCCTTCGGCTCATGACCGCACCGCTTTTCCCGGGTAGGGCCCGCCGCAGCGTCGCGGCCCTCGGAGCCGTGTCCGCCGGCCTCCTCCTCCTGTCCGCCTGTGGCGGCGACAAGCCGACGCCGCTCGCGACGGTGACCGTCGGCAGCTCGTCGGTGTCCGCCGAGTCCGAGGGCGACTGCAGCGCCCACGGCCAGGACCTCACCATGGACAAGGTCCAGAGCTGCCTCACGGACCCCAAGAACGCCAAGACCGTCGAGTACGGCCGCGGCGACACCCTGCGCCTGGGCGTCGAGCCCGAGATCGTCGAGGACGGCAAGAAGTGGCAGGCGGTCCTCGACGGCCAGCCGATCACCGAGCCCTCCGCGAACACCTACCGCAGCTTCCAGGGCGCCGACGTCTTCGCGACCGGCGGCCAGGGCGAGGCTCCCCAGTCGAAGCTGCTGGGCTTCGTCCAGGTCGGCGAGGACGGCAAGCCCCTCTCCGTCTGGACCTTCAAGCTCCAGCTGAAGAAGCAGTAGCGGCAGGCCCGGCGGCGTGCGTGCGCTGATCGTGACCGCGGTGGCCGCGGAGGCCGACTCCGTGGCCGCCGGTCTCACCCCTCATCCGGACCCGGTCACGCCCGAACCGCGCACGCTCCCCGGTGGTTACCTCATCACCCGCCGGGACCTGCCCGGCCTCGCCGCCGACGTACTCGTCGGCGGTGTCGGCCCGGCCGCCGCCGCGGCCGCCACGGCCACCGCGCTCGCGCTGGCCGACTACTCCCTCGTGATCTCCGCCGGCATCGGCGGCGGGTTCGTGCCCGCCGCCCCGCTCGGCTCGCTGGTGGTCGCCGACGCGCTCGTCGCCGCCGACCTGGGGGCCGAGACCCCCGAGGGATTCCTGCCGGTGCAGGAGCTCGGCTTCGGCCGCAGCGTGCACCTGCCGCCCGCCGAACTCGCCGCCCGCGCCGCCGAGGCCACCGGCGCGCTGCTCGCGCCCGTCCTGACCGTGTCCACCGTCACCGGCAGCGCCTCCCGCGCCGCCGAGCTCGCCGCCCGGCACCCGCTGGCCGGGGCCGAGGCGATGGAGGGCTTCGGGGTGGCGGAGGCCGCCGCCGCGCACGGACTGCCCGTACTGGAGGTCCGCGCCGTGTCCAACGCCGTCGGGCCGCGCGACCGGGCCGCCTGGCGGATCGGGGAGGCGCTGGGCGCCCTCACCGCCGGATTCCGCGCGCTGGGACCCGTACTCGTCAACTGGGGAGAACGCCATGAGCACCGCTGAACCGCTCGCCATCGCCTACTCGCCCTGCCCCAACGACACGTTCGTCTTCGACGCCTGGGCGCACGGACGCGTCCCGGGGGCGCCCGCCCTCGACGTGACCTTCGCCGACATCGACGTCACCAACGGCATGGCCGAGCGCGGCGAACTCGACGTGCTGAAGGTGTCGTACGCCGTACTGCCGTGGGTGCTGGAGGAGTACGCGCTGCTGCCCTGCGGCGGGGCGCTGGGGCGCGGCTGCGGGCCGCTCGTGCTGACGCGCGAGCCCGGCGTGGACCTGTCCGCCGGCACGGTCGCGGTGCCGAGCGAACGCTCCACCGCCTACCTGCTGTTCCGGCTGTGGGCGGCGGACGTGCTGCCGGACGGGGTCGGCAAGGTCGTCGTCCTCCCGTTCAACGAGATCATGCCGGCCGTGCGCGACGGGCGGGTGGACGCGGGACTGGTCATCCACGAGGCCCGGTTCACGTACCAGGACTACGGGCTGCACCGCCTGGCCGACATGGGCGAGCACTGGGAGTCCACCACCGGGCTGCCCATCCCGCTCGGCGCGATCATCGCCAAGCGCTCGCTGGGCGCGGAGAAGCTGCGCGCGCTGGCCGAGTCGGCCCGTGCGTCGGTGCGGATGGCGTGGGACGACCCGGAGGCCTCCCGGCCGTACGTACGCGCCCACGCGCAGGAGCTGGATCCGGCGGTCGCCGACCAGCACATCGGGCTGTACGTCAACGAGTTCACCGCCGACCTCGGCGACGCCGGGTACGCGGCCGTCCGCGGACTGCTGACCCGGGCCGCCGCCGAGGGCCTCGTCCCGCCCGTCCCGGCGGACGCGCTGTGCTTCCCGTGACGCGGCACGCGTGACGTGCCGGTGCCCCGCCGCTCCGAGGAGCGGCGGGGCACCGGTGCGCTGCTTGCGCCTTCTCAGACGTCGAGCTGGTCGGCCACCGCGCGCAGCAGGCCGGCGATCTTCGTGCCGTGCGACTTGTCGGGGTAGCGGCCGCGCTCCAACATCGGGGTGATGTTCTCCAGCAGCGTCGTCAGGTCCTGCACGATCGAGGCGAGCTCGTCGGGCTTGCGGCGCTGGGCGGCCGCGACCGAGGGCGCCGGATCCAGCACCGTCACCGAAAGTGCCTGGTCACCGCGCTGTCCCGCGACGACTCCGAATTCCACCCGCTGCCCGGGCTTCAGGGCCTCGACCCCGGCCGGGAGCACCGACGAGTGCACGAAGACGTCGCCGCCGTCGTCACGGGAGAGAAAGCCGAAGCCCTTCTCGCTGTTGAACCACTTGACCTTGCCGGTAGGCACGTCCGTCCTCTGTCCTTGTGCTCGTCGGGTCCGGGTGACCGTGGTGAACGGCTCCGGATAGCAGTACAGCGGGTCCTTCGACCCGCCACCTCCAGGCTAATGGTCCAGAAACCGCTGACAAGACGTTCCCCGGTCCTTCCCGGTTCACCGCTTCGGCCAGGGAACTACCCTGGTGGGGTGACTGTTACTCCTCATCCCGACGAAGCACGGCCCGGCGACGGCCTGATCAAGGCCGGTGGCATCGTGTTCATCGTCGGCGCCCTGGCGACCCTGGCGACGATGGCCCCGCTGTTCCTGGGCACCGACCCGTTCCCGTCGTACGCGTGGGCCGTGTGCATGCTCATGGGCGTCGGCTTCGCCGTCTCCGCGGCGGGCGTACTGCGCTCCGCCGCCGCGCAGCGCAAGGCGGCCCGGGCTTCCCAGGCCGCCTGACGCGGGCACTCAGGCCGCGCGGGTCCGCTCGTACGCGGCGAGCCACTGCGGCAGCTCCGTGAGGTCGGCCAGCACCACGTCCGCGCCGGCCTCGCGCAGCTCCGACTCCGCGCACGGCCCGGTCGGCACCGCCACCGACAGCGCGCCGGCCGTCCGGGCGCCGCGCACGTCGCCGACGTGGTCGCCGACGTAGACCTGCGCCCCGTACTCGCGCAGCGCCTTGGCCTTGGCCTCGGCCCAGAGCCAGCCGACGACGGCGTCGGGCTCTATCCCCAGGTGCTCCAGGTGGTGCCGGGCGTTGGGCTCGTTCTTCGCCGTCACGACGATGGCCCGCCCGCCGAGCGCCTGCACGGCCTTGACCGCCTCGCGGGCGCCGGGCATCGCGGGGGTCGGCTCGATGGCGTGGTCGACGTAGATCTCCCGGTAGAGGTCCCGCATCGCCGGGATCTCCGCCTCCGGGAACCAGTAGGCGAGCTCCTCCTCCAGCGGCGGCCCGAGGCGCGTGATGGCCTCGTCGGCGTTGATGTACGCCCCCGTCTTGGCGGACAGGGCCTCGTAGGCGGCCTTGATGCCGGGGCGGGAGTCGATGAGCGTCATGTCGAGGTCGAAGCCGACGGTGAGCTGTGGGGGGATGGAGCTGCCTGAGGTCATAGCGCCATTGTGCCGAGGCTCCACCGGGGTGAGGAACCGTGAGCGGAGGTTGGCTGGCCGGATGACGTTTTTTGGCGTAATGCCAGCTATGTACCGATTTACTTGACGGGGACTTGACGCGGGGCTGAACGGCGGGGGCGGCTCGGTGCGGGCCTGCCATCTCCCCCTCGACCCCCCGGGGCGGGGCGGGGCGGTGGTTGCCCACCCGCCTCCGTCTGCGGGGCGGTGGGGTGGGGTGGGGTGGGAGCGGTATTCCCCTGGGCGGTCTCATGGCCGGTTTGGGGGTTTCCCGGCAGTCCCATCGTCCTTCCGTGTCGGGCCGGTCCCTCAAGGGCGCTCCCTTCGGTCGCGTCACTTCGTGATCGCCTTCGGCGACCCTTGACCGACCGTCCCGCCCCGGAAAGCCGAAAGACTGCCGGGAAACCCCCAAAAGAACGGCACGGTCCAAGGGGAGAGGACGGCCGTGTCAGCGATGAGGCGCGGGGCCGGGGGCGGGCCCGCCGGGCATCCGGGCCCGCATGGTCGTGTTTCCGGGCCGGGGGCCCGGCTACCTGCACCAAATGTTGACCGAAGCCCCGTGCGGAGCACCCAGGCGCGTCCGATCGCTACGCGCTCCTCCCGGCTTGGCGTCCGGCGGCCGTCTTGGGCTGATACCCGCACCACATGCCGATCAGAGCGCTGCGGGAAGCGGACGGGCGCGTCAGGTCGCTACGCGCTTCTCTGATCTCGGCGGCCGGCCGTTGCGGTGCTTGCTCAGCTTGTAGATGCCCAGGGGCGGGAAGATTTCGACCCGGACCGGGTGGTCCTGCTGGGCGCAGGGCACGCACAGCAGGTCCCGCTGAGAGCTGCGGAGAGTGGTCCGAGCCACCTGGACGGGGTTTCGCCAGCAGGCTTCGCACGTCACGACATCGGTCGGGGTGGTGGTGAACTCGGTCGCGATCACTGGAGATTCGCCTCCTCTGTCCCCAGAGCAGGATGAGGACTGCAGGCCATCAGGGCATGACTTCGTCCAGGCGCGCGGCGCCGACGCGGACGAGGAGGGCCACGGAGGCGGAGGCGCAGTGCGAGGGTTCGGTGCCGGGAACGGACCAGTAGATCGGCGTCTCACGGGTGTACTCGCAGCGGTTGACGGCAGGTACACCCAGGTGGGTGCGGGGAGCGAGGCATTCGACGCCGCGTGCCGACGTCCGCCAGTCCAGACGGTCTTCAGGCCGTACGAGCGGGTAGAAGTTGCGGCCGCGTCCGTCGTGGATGACCGGGCCGTCGAGGCGTTCGGCCAAGGCGAAGGCGACGTCGTCAGGGTCGGTGGACTCCACCGCCGCGTGCACGACCGCCTCTGGGATCCGGACCGCCCCGAAGGTCTGGCCGACGGGGATGACCGCAACACCGTGCTCGGTCCACTCGGCCCAGGCCTGCCGGGGGTTCGGGTGGCTGGCGGCGAGCCAGTCGGCCATGCTCGTGCAGTTGTTCACAGGCACTGCTCCCTACATCGTCAGCTGGTGGTGAGACCAGCCTGACCGGCCGGAGGGACTGGAACACTCACAGATTTGTGAGTGCTACAGACCGACCCAGCGAGCCATGCCGCCCAAGCTCTCCGAGGGTCGTCGTGAGAGGTGCACCAGACCACGCACCACTGCCCGGGTGCCCGGCAGGTGTCGCGTCTGTTCGGGTGCCGCTCGCCGTGCACGGAGCAAGTACTTCAGCGACGTGTCCACGTGCCCTGTCTCCATCTCCACGAGTGCCCGGTCGACCATGTAGCGGGCGCGCCGCGAAGTCACCGCCGACGGCGGCATCTTCAGATTCCGCGCCTGGACAAGGGCCTGGTCGTAGCTGCGCATGGTGATCGCCGCACCGAGGTCATGAAGTGCGACGTTCACCCGGCCGAACGAAAGCCAGTGCACCTCGCCGGCCTCGGCGCCTACTTGCTCGGCGAGTTCGCGGGCGGCTGCGACACGGTTCTCGACGGCCGAGCGGTCACCGGCGCGTGCGGCCACCGTCGCCGCGCCGAGGTGCAGTTGGCCGGCGACCGCGAGCGACTCCCGACTCGTCTCGCCCACCAGCAGCCTGTGCCCGGTATCGATCAGTCTCAGGCTCGTGGAATTGCGTACGAGGATGGCGCGCTTGTACAGCTGCACCGCTCCGAGGCAGGGATCCGAGGCCCGGTCCGCAGCCCACCCCATGCGGTCCAGAGCCACACGGGAGAGATCCGGGTAGCCCAGTTTCAGAGCCACGTCGTGGGCGGTCCGGTAGGCCGATGCCAGTGCCTGCCACACCCCGGTCGACGAGGTGGTGGACGCGGTATGCGTCAGTTCCACGATCAGACCGGGCAGTACCTTGGCCGCTGCCCGCAAGTGGGTGGCTCGTACCTGCCGGCACGCTTCATCGGCTGCCTTGATGAGCACGGGTGCGGGCCGGATGCCGATGAGGCGGGGGTTGGGTCCCAGATCGTAGGCGTCGAGCGCTTCCCGGATCGGCGTGACCAGCGCGACCAGCCGGTCAGGGGTGAGAGAGGACACGGACGGCGGTCCTGTCAGCGTTGACGTTTCCACCTTGAGGGCCTGGGCCACGGCCTTCACCAATCCCTCGCTGGCTGGACGTGCACCACATTCGACCTGGTTCAACAGGCTGAGGCTGTACGGAATCCGGGCGGCGAGTTCGCGCTGTGTCAACCGAGCGAGCCGGCGTTGCTCACGGATCCGCGCGCCGGTGTGGTCATCGTCAGGTCGAGGCATGTCGGTCTCCGTCCTGGACTCGTCACCCGGACCGTACCCGCCCCCACACCGCTCCAGGTCCTCAATCGCCCTTGACTGCCACGAACCGGGGCTGCATAGGCTCGGGGTCATGACGACGAGGACGCTCTACCTGTTCTGCTCGGCCGCGCCGCCCGTCTTCGACGTAGCCCGTGTGATCGAGGATGCCCAGGCGCGCGGCTGGGACGTCTGCCTGGGACTCACGCCTTCGGCTGCCGAGTGGCTGGAGGACAGCTTGGCCGGGCTGGAGGCACTCACCGGGCATCCCGTGCGCTCCCGGTACAAGCGCCCCGGCCAGCCGGACGTCTGGCCGCCCGCAGACGCGGTCCTCGTGGCCCCCGCCACCACGAACACGATCAACCGGTGGGCCCTCGGGATCACGGACAGCTTCGTCGTCGGCTTCGCTGCAGAGGCCCTCGGCAAGAACATCCCGCTCACGGTCATGCCATGCGTCAACGCCGCCTACGCCCAGCACCCACAACTACCGCTCTCCCTGGAGACCCTTCGGGAGGCCGGGGTGCAAGTTCTGTTCGGAGAAGGCGGCTTCGAACCGAACCCTCCCGGAGAGAAGCGTCCGTACCCGTGGGGCGTGGCACTGGATGCGGTGGACGATCTCCGTCAGTGATCTGCCCCATCCATGTGTGCCAGCACCTCATCCCATACATAGCCGCCGTCCGCCCAGGTCCACAGCCACTGGCGCAGTGACGGAGTCGCGTACGGCAGGCCGTCGTGAGGGTCCTGTCGTCTGACGCGCCCACGCGCTTCCCGCGCTGCTCCGGTCGTCATGTGGTGCGGGTATCTGCCCCAGACGGCCGCCGGACGCTGAAATCCGAGGAGCGCGTAGCGATCTGCTGCGCTTGGGTGATCCGCAGGGGCATCTGGTCAACATGTGGTGCAGGCAGCCGACCCTCCGGCCCTGGAGGAGGATCAAGGCCGCCCGGATGCCCGGCAGGCCAAGACCCGGCCCCGTCGCCTCATCGCTGACAGGCCCGTCCCTCTCCCTTGGACCGTGCCGTTCTTTTGGGGGCTTCCCGGCAGTCTTTCGGCTTTCCGGGGCGGGACGGTCGGTCAAGGGTCGCCGAAGGCGATCACGAAGTGACGCGACCGAAGGGAGCGCCCTTGACGGGCCGGCCCGACACGGAAGGACGATGAGACTGACGGGAAACCCCCAAACCAGCCCTGATCCGGCCCAGTCGGCACCCCGCTCCCCACCCCGGCCCCCGGGGGGAGATGGCGGGCCCGGACCGCGAGCTGCGTACAGCGCCCCGACCGCCCGCGCCACGAGTCGGCGTACCCCGCCCCCGCCTCCCTACCGCCGTCGGGAGCGCCACAGCAGGTACGCCGCCGTGACCGCGCCCGCCGTGCGGGCCAGGGTGGGCCAGAGGGACTGGAAGGCCGGGCCGACCTGGTCGGAGGGGATGGGGGTGCCCCAGTGGCCGGCGGCGCGGCCCCAGAGCCAGAGCATGGCCAGGGTGAAGACCGCGGCGGGCAGGCCGAGGAGTACCCACTTGCGCTCGCGGGGTCCGAGCACGCGGGAGGCGTACGCCACCAGCGCGCCGGCGCCGAGCAGCAGCCAGTACGCGGTGAGCGCCCCCGCGAGGAGCAGTAGCGCCGCCAGTACGAGGAACGCGTGGGGGCGGGGCCTGGGTTCCCCTTCCGGGGCGGCGGCCTTCTTCTTCTCGCGCCGGTCGCGCAGGAACCGTACGAGGCCCCCCGCCGCGGCGGCCGGGCCGGCGGCGGGGTCCGGCTTGGCGTTCCCCGCCTCCCGCGCCTCCCGCGCCTTGCGCTCCTCCTCCGCCTCCTCCCCGAAGAGGTCCGGGATCTCGATGCCGCCCGCGAAGCCCTCCACCTGCGGCCCCCTCCCGGAGGCGCCCGGGGACAGGCTCCACCAGTCGGGTTCGGCTCCGCCGGAGGGCCCGAGTTCGTCGAGCCCGGCCAGGTGCGGCGGAACGTTCTGCGGGGCGTTGCGCGGGAGGTTCCCGGGGCCCCGCTGGGCCGGCACCGCCGGGGCCGCCGGCGCCACCGGCGGGGCCGCCGCCCGTGCCGCGCCGACCGTGTCGAGGACCTCCTCCGGCGTGCCGATGCGCTCCAGGATTCCGCGTACGGCTGCCGGGGTGTCGGGCTCGTACTTGGCGCGGCGCCGGTCGATCTCGTCCCGCAGCCCCGAAACCAGCCGCATCCGGTCCCCGGACGACAGCTGCCGCCGCGCCGCCAAGTCCCCGACGCGGCTCAGATATTCGTAGACCAGATGGTCGCTCTCGATCCCCACGCCCCCGACGGTAGCGCGTGCGTCCGTGGAGCGGCCGACGACGCAGCGGATACCGTTGGCCGGATGGGGACCGGACGGCGGTCCGGCCGGCGTGACCAGGAGGCGACCAACGTGCCCGAGGCAAGTACCGCTGCGGCGAACGCCCCGCGCTCCCTCGCCGAGGCGCTCCGCGCCCGCGACGACGTGGCGCTCGCCGCCCTGCTGCACGCCCGCCCCGATCTGCTGAACCCGGTGCCCGGTGACGTCACCCAGCTGGCCACCCGCGCCGGCACCCGGGCGTCGGTGGTGCGCGCCCTGGACCGCCTGGACCGGTTCGCGCTCCAGACGGCCGAGGCCCTCGCGGTGGCCCCGGACCCGTGCCCGTACCCCGTGCTGGAGGAGCTGCTGACGGGCTCCGGCGGCGAGGACGCCGAGGCCCGCGACGCGCTCCCCCGGGCCCTGGGGACCCTGCGGGACCAGGCTCTGGTGTGGGGGGACGAGGACCGGCTGCGGCTGGTCCGCACCGCCCGGGAGCTGCTCGCCCCGTCGGCGCAGCGGCCCTCCCCGACGGGGCTGGGGCCGACGGTCGCCGAGGCGACGGCGGGGATGTCGCCGACCCGGGTGCAGGAGATCGTGGCGGCGGCCGGGCTGCCCGCGACGCACGACCCGGTGTCGGCGGTGGCGGCGCTGACCGGGCTGTTCACCGACCCGGAGCGGATGTCGGCGCTGCTGGACGGGGCTCCGGCGGAGGCGCACCAGGTGCTGGGGCGGCTCGTGTGGGGGCCGCCGTACGGGGAGGTGACCCCGGATCCGACGCCGCCGGTGCGCTGGCTGCGCGACCGGGGGCTGTTGCTGCCGGCTTCGCCGCGGACGGTCGTACTGCCCCGCGAGGTGGCGCTGCACCTGCGCGGCGGGCTCGCGCACCGGCGTACGGAGCCGCTCGCGCCGGCGGTCGGCGTGCACCGGGAGCACCGTCCACAGCTTGTGGACGCGAACGCGGCGGGGCAGGCGCTGGCGGCGCTGGCCACCGTCGAGGAGCTGGTGAAGTCCTGGGAGCACGCGGGGCCGCTGGTGCTGCGGGCGGGCGGGCTGGCGGTGCGGGACATGAAGCGGACGGCGGCGGCGCTGGACACGACGGAGTCCGAGGCGGCGTTCTGGGTGGAGCTGGCGTACGCGGCGGGGCTGCTGGCCAGCGACGGGGAGGCCGACGAGCGGTACGCGCCGACGCCCGCCTTCGACGACTGGCGGGAGCTGCCGCCCGCGGAGCGGTGGTCGGCGCTGGCGGCGGCCTGGCTGCCGGCGACGCGTACGCCGGGGCTGGTCGGGGAGCAGGACGCGAAGGGGCGCACCCTGTCGGCGCTCGGCCCGGACCTGGACCGTTCGGCGGCGCCGGAGGTGCGGCGGCGGGTCCTGGACCTGGTCGGGGAGCTGCCGGAGGGCGGGGTGCCCGATCCGGAGGCGGTGCTGGAGCGGCTGGCGTGGGAGCGCCCGGCGCGCGGTACGGGCGATCTGCGGGCCCGGCTCGCGCGGTGGGCGCTGCACGAGGCCGAGGTGCTGGGTGTCACGGGGCGGGGTGCGCTCAGCGCGTTCGGCCGGGCGCTGCTGGAGCACCGGGATGCGGCGGGGCTGCTGGCGCCGCTGCTGCCGGAGCCGGTGGACCACGTGCTGTTGCAGGCGGACCTGACGGCGGTGGCGCCGGGGCCGCTGCTGCGCCCGCTGGCGGAGACGCTGTCGGTGCTCGCGGAGGTGGAGTCCAAGGGCGGGGCGACGGTGTACCGGTTCACTCCGGGTTCGGTGCGGCGGGCGCTGGACTCCGGGCAGGCGGCCTCGGACCTGCACGCGTTCCTCGCCGAGCACAGCCGTACGCCGGTGCCGCAGCCGCTGGCGTACCTGATCGACGACGTGGCGCGGCGGCACGGGCACCTGCGGGTCGGCTCGGCGTCCTCGTACGTGCGCTGCGACGACGACGCCATGCTGGGCGAGATCCTGGCCGACAGGCGGTCGGCCGCGCTGGGTCTGCGGCGCCTGGCACCGACGGTGCTGGCGGCGCAGGCGGATCCGGCGTCCCTGCTGGAGGGGCTGCGGGCGATGGGGTACGCCCCGGCGGCGGAGTCCCGTACCGGCGACGTGCTGGTGGCGCGGGCCGACGCGCACCGCACCCCGGCGCGTTCGGCGCCGGTGCCGGTGCCGGACGGGCCGCCGGTGCCGGACGCGACGCTGCTGGGCGCGGCGGTACGGGCGATCCGCGCGGGCGACCTGGCGGCGACGGCGGTCCGCAAGGAGCCGGCGGCCTCGTCGTCCTCGGGCGTTCCGGGGGAGCTGCCGCGCACGAGCGCGGCGGAGACCCTGGCGACGGTGCAGGCGGCGGCACTGACGGGGTCGGCGGTGTGGATCGGGTACGTGAACGCGGACGGGGCGGCGAGCCAGCGGGTCATCGCCCCGGTGCGGGTGGAGGGCGGCTTCGTCACGGGGTACGACCACACGGCGGACGAGGTCCGTACGTACGCCCTGCACCGCATCACGGGGGTGGCGGAACTGGCGGAGGACCAGGTGTAGGGCACCGGCGCGGGAAAACCGCTGGTCGGCGGCGGGCGGCAACCGGCACCCTGACGGCATGTCCGAAGCAACGACCGCGGTCGCGCCCGAACCCGTGACCCCCCGGCACCAGATCCGCGCCGCCCACACCGGCACCACCGTCACCGTCTACCAGGCCTACGCCCCGCACCTCGGCGTGCCCGCGGCCCGCGACGGGCGGTTCCCGCCCGCGTGGAAGCGGGAGCGGATGACGTGGATCAAGCCGTCGTTCCTGTGGATGATGTACCGCTGCGGCTGGGCCGCCAAGGCCGACCAGGAGACCGTCCTGGCGGTCGAGATCAGCCGCGAGGGCTTCGACCTGGCCCTCGCCCAGGCCTGCCTGTCCCACTACGTGCCCGGCGTCCACGCGGACCGCGAGGCGTGGAAGGCGTCCCTGGCCGGCTCCCCGGCCCGGGTGCAGTGGGACCCGGAGCGGGACCTCCACCTGAACGCGCTGCCCCACCGGTCCCTGCAGCTGGGCCTGTCGGGGCCGGCCTCACGGGCGTACGCCGACGAGTGGACGGTGTCCATCCGCGACGTCACCCCGCTGGCCCGGGAGGTCCACGGCCTGGTCCGCGCGGGCGACCTGGACGCCGCCCGCGCGCTGCTCCCGGCCGAGACGCCCTACCCGGCGGGCCCGCTGCCTCACCTCGGCGCGTAGTCGACGAGCCCGGTCTCGAAGGGCCACACCTCGCGCAGCCACGCGCTCACCGTCTCGTACAGGGGGGCGTCGAGGTACGCCCGGTCCTCGCGCACCCAGGAGCTGACCTGCACCCGCCCGTCCTGCTCCTTCGACGGGTAGACGTACAGGCAGCCGATGACCTCCGCGTCCCCTTCCAGCACGCTGTACGTGAACCCGCGCCGCTCGGCGAAGTCCCGCGCGTGCTGCTCCAGGTCGGCCAGGTTCGCCTCGGCGGACATCCCCTCCAGCGGCGGCCAGTTGCGGCCCGTGAAGCCGGGCGTGGCCCGGATGTGCGCGATGCTCCCGGTCCAGGCGGCGAGGTCCCGCACATTGTGCTCCGCCCCGAGGGGCTCCAGCCGGAAGCCGTCGCCGGCGAGGGTGCGCGGCACGTCGAAGCCGTCGGGAACGAAGGGCTGCTGATCTTCACTCATGCCCGGAAGGTACGCCGCGCGGGCGGACGGCGTCAGCGCGTTTTTCCTCCGGCCCGGCCCGGCAGGACCCCCACGCCCGCGGCGGGATGCGGCAGACTGGAGGTTTGGCCGTCCGCGCCCGGGCGGCCGCCACCCCGCCGGAAAGGGACCAGGCGTGAACGGGCCTCTCATCGTCCAAAGCGACAAAACACTCCTTCTCGAGGTCGACCACGAGCTCGCCGGGGCCGCGCGGCGCGCCATCGCCCCCTTCGCCGAGCTGGAGCGGGCGCCCGAGCACATCCACACCTACCGGATCACCCCGCTCGGGCTGTGGAACGCCCGCGCCGCCGGGCACGACGCCGAGCAGGTCGTCGACGCGCTCGTCGAGTACTCCCGCTATCCCGTCCCGCACGCGCTGCTGGTCGACGTCGCCGAGACCATGGCCCGCTACGGGCGCCTGACCCTCTCCAAGCACCCCGTCCACGGGCTGGTGCTGACCAGCACCGACCGGCCGGTGCTGGAGGAGATCCTGCGTTCGAAGCGGATCATCCCGCTGGTGGGGGCGCGGCTCGACGCCGACACCGTGGCCGTGCACCCGTCGGAGCGCGGGCAGATCAAGCAGACCCTGCTGAAGCTGGGCTGGCCGGCCGAGGACCTCGCCGGGTACGTGGACGGCGAGGCGCACCCGATCGAGCTGGAGGAGAACGGCTGGGCGCTGCGCCCGTACCAGGCGCAGGCCGTCGAGGGCTTCTGGCACGGCGGCTCGGGTGTGGTCGTGCTGCCGTGCGGCGCGGGCAAGACGCTGGTCGGGGCCGGTGCGATGGCCAAGGCGAAGGCCACGACGCTGATCCTGGTGACCAACACCGTCTCGGCGCGGCAGTGGAAGCACGAGCTGGTCAAGCGCACCTCCCTGACGGAGGACGAGATCGGCGAGTACTCGGGCACGCGCAAGGAGATCCGGCCGGTCACGATCGCCACGTACCAGGTGCTGACGACCAAGCGGAAGGGCGTCTACCCGCATCTGGAGCTGTTCGACTCCCGGGACTGGGGGCTGATCCTGTACGACGAGGTGCACCTGCTGCCCGCGCCGGTGTTCAAGTTCACCGCCGACCTCCAGGCGCGGCGGCGCCTCGGCCTGACGGCCACTCTGGTCCGGGAGGACGGGCGGGAGTCGGACGTGTTCTCGCTGATCGGGCCCAAGCGGTTCGACGCGCCGTGGAAGGAGATCGAGGCGCAGGGCTACATCGCGCCGGCCGACTGCGTCGAGGTCCGCGTCAACCTGACCGAGTCGGAGCGGCTCGCCTACGCGACCGCCGAGACCGAGGAGAAGTACCGCTTCTGCGCGACGACGGCGACGAAGCGGAAGGTGACGGAGGCGCTGGTGCGCAAGCACCGGGGCGAGCAGACGCTGGTCATCGGGCAGTACATCGACCAGCTCGACGAGCTCGGCGAGCACCTGGACGCGCCCGTCATCAAGGGCGAGACCTCGAACGCGCAGCGGGAGAAGCTGTTCAACGCCTTCCGCGAGGGCGAGATCAACGTGCTGGTCGTCTCGAAGGTCGCGAACTTCTCGATCGACCTGCCGGAGGCGACCGTCGCCATCCAGGTGTCCGGCACGTTCGGCTCCCGGCAGGAGGAAGCGCAGCGTCTGGGCCGGGTGCTGCGGCCGAAGGCGGACGGGCACGAGGCGCGGTTCTACTCGGTCGTGGCGCGGGACACGATCGACCAGGACTTCGCCGCCCACCGCCAGCGCTTCCTGGCGGAACAGGGCTACGCCTACCGGATCATGGACGCGGACGAGCTGCTGACGAGCGACTGACCGGACCCCCTGAGGGCGGCCGCGGGGCCGGGATCCGGCCGGCCTCGGGCGGGCGGTGGCCGTGCGGGCCGTATCGGCCGGGTTGGCGGGTGCGGCGGCGGTGGGCCGCACCCGTCAGGGCGGTGAGCAGCGGTACGGCCCACACCCACAGCTGCGGCCACTCCCGCAGCAGGGCCCGGCCGGTCACCGGGACGTGGTGGGCCCAGAAGTCGGCGGAGGCCTCCGGGAGCACCAGCAGGCCGAGCAGGGCGGTGCCGCAGAGGCCGGCCAGGGCGGTCACGGCGACCCGGAAGCGGCGGGTCAGCAGCAGGTACGGGATGAGGAGCGCCGGGGTCAGGGTGATCCCGGCGGCAACGCCCAGGGCGAAGCCCTTGCCGAGGGCGGCGCGCGGCCGGCCGAGGTCCCAGACGGCGAGGCAGGCGAGCGCCAGGTTGATCTGGCCGGGCAGCGGGCTCTGGAACAGCGGCTCCAGCCACAGCCCGGCGATGGTGGCGGCCATGACCGGACCCCGCCGGGCCCGTACTCCGGCGAGCCGGCAGGAGAGCAGGACCAGCAGGGCGAGCAGGCCGGCGTTCCCGAGGACGAGGACGGCCTTGAGCACACCCGCCGGAAGCCAGGCTGCGGGCGTGAAGAGGATCGCGGCGAACGGCGGATAGGCGCTGGGCGGGTGCCACTCGGCGGCGGAGAAGCCGCTGAGGACGGCGTCGGCCGTCGGAATGCGCAGGGCGATGCACAGGACGCCCAGAGCGAGCAGCGAGCCTGTGACCAGCACAGCTGCGAGTAATGAGGGTGGGGAAGCGGAAGCGGGGCTGCGGGTCACGCGCGTGACCCTAGTGGATCAGCACCTGGCTACCGCCGGGTTCAGGCCAAAGCCTTGCGCACACCCGCGAAGGGGGCGGCGGCCGGCCGCATCGGCTGCGGCCGGGACGTCAGCGGCGTATGACGCCGGCGTCCTCGGCGTACTCACCGAGGACGACCACGCTCATGGCGGCAGCGGCGAAGACCTTCGCGGCGCGCAGGACATCGCCGACGCGGTGGCGGGGACGGTGGTACGAGGTGGCGGTGGCTCCGCTCGGGAGGCCGCCCTGGACCGGGGCAAAGGTTGCGGTGCTCATGTATCCATGGTGCGTTTTCTCCCCTCTGCGCACATCGCCCTCGGGACGGAACCTGCCGCCCTCCCGTGTCCTCCTCGCGGCCCATGGCATCCCCTAGTGGCTCTGCCGAAGGTCTGACACTCCCCGGTATGACACCCGTACGGAGGTCCTGCCCCCCGGGACTTCCGGCCCCCGAAATCCATTCGCGCCGTCCGGCCCGGCTGACTACAATCTCCGCTCTTGCCGCCTCCCGCCGCCCCATCGGGGAGAGCCGCCTTCCCGGGGCCCCTCCCAGCGGTAGCCGGGGGAGGAAACCGGGGGCTTCCCGTACCGCACCGACACAGCACCGGACCACATCAGCTGGAGGCCTTCCCGTGTCCGCGCACGCCCCCGACACCGCATCCGACACCACGTCCTCCCCCGGCGCGGACCCCGCCGGTCCGCTCGGCCGCGAACGGGCCCACCTGGCCGCCTCGCGCTCCGCCCTGCGCGCCATGCGCGAGGACGTCGAGGCCCTCGACATCCGCGACGTCACCGCGAACTGGGTCAACGCCATCGTCCTCCAGGCGCAGATCGACGACCGCATCAAGGCCCTCGCCGACCTCGCCCACACCCCGCTCTTCTTCGGCCGCCTCGACTACCTGCACGCCCCGGGCGCGGAGCTGGCCGAGGGCGCCGAGGGCGAACAGTTCTACATCGGCCGCCGCCACGTCCACGACGCCGAGGGCGACCCGATGGTGATCGACTGGCGCGCGCCGGTCTCCCAGCCCTTCTACCGCGCCTCCAAGGCCGACCCGCAGGACGTCGGGCTGCGCCGCCGCTTCGGCTACACCGGCGGCGAGCTGACCGCGTACGAGGACGAGCACCTCTCCGACCCGGCGGAGGCGCAGGCCGTCAGCAAGCTGCTCCAGCAGGAGATCGAGCGCCCCCGCGTCGGCCCCATGCGCGACATCGTCGCGACGATCCAGCCCGAGCAGGACGAGATCGTCCGCTCCGGCCTGTCCGGCTCGGTCTGCGTACAGGGCGGCCCCGGCACCGGGAAGACCGCCGTCGGCCTGCACCGGGTCGCGTACCTGCTGTACGCGCACCGCGAGCGCCTCGCCCGCACCGGAACGCTGGTCATCGGGCCGAACCGTTCCTTCCTGCACTACATCGAGCAGGTCCTGCCGGCCCTGGGCGAGCTGGAGGTCAAACAGGCCACCGTCGACGACCTCGTGGCCCGCGAGGGCCTGGAGGTACGCGGCACCGACGCCGCCGCCACGGCGGTGGTCAAGGGCGACGCCCGGATGGCGGAGGTGCTGCGCCGCGCGGTCCGCTCGCACGTCACCGCGCCCACCGAGCCCCTGATGGTGGTGCGCGGCTCGCGCCGGTGGCGGGTGCCGGCGTACGAGCTGGAGGAGATCGTCACCGAGCTGCAGGACCGCGACATCCGCTACGGCGCCGCCCGCGACGCGCTGCCGCAGCGGATCGCGCACACGGTCCTCGTCCGCATGGAGCAGGCGGGCGAGGCGCCGGACGACCGGGTCCAGGACGCGGTGGCCCGCAACGCGGCGGTGAAGGCCGCGGTCAAGGCGGTCTGGCCGGCGGTCGACCCGGCGAAGCTGGTGCTGCGGCTGCTGTCGGACGCGGAGTTCCTGGCACTGCACGCGGACGGGGTCCTCACGGAGGACGAGCAGAAGCTGCTGCTGTGGACGAAGCCGTTCCGGAGCGTGCGGTCGGCGAAGTGGTCGGCGGCCGACCTGGTGCTGATCGACGAGGCGGCGGACCTGGTGGAGCGGACGCCTTCGCTCGGCCATGTCGTCCTCGACGAGGCGCAGGACCTGTCCCCGATGCAGTACCGGGCGGTCGGGCGCCGGTGCACGACGGGCTCGGCGACGGTCCTGGGCGACCTCGCGCAGGGCACCACTCCGTGGGCCACGCGCAGCTGGGACGAGGCGCTGGCGCACCTGGGCAAGCCGGAGGCGGTGCTGGAGGAGCTGACGGCGGGCTTCCGCGTACCGCGCGAGGTGATCGCGTACGCGTCGCGGCTGCTGCCGTCGATCTCGCCGGGGCTGGCCGCGGTCTCCTCGGTGCGTGAGACGCCGGGGTCGCTGACGGTGAGCCCGTCCGCCGACCTGACGGCGGACGTGCTCGCAGCCTGCCGCGCCTCCCTCGCGCACGAGGGCTCGATCGGCCTGATCGCGGCCGACGCGCGGATCCCGGTGCTGGCGGAGGCCCTGCTGGAGGCGGGCCTGCCGTACCTCTCGCCCGGCGAGGAGACCACGGCGGAGTCCCGCCTCACGCTGGTCCCGGCGTCGCTGGCGAAGGGTCTGGAGTACGACTACGTGGTCCTGGACGAGCCGGCGGCCATCGTCGACGGCGAGCCGGACGAACGCACCGGGCTGCGCCGGCTGTACGTCTGCCTCACCCGAGCCGTCTCCGGCCTCACGGCCCTCCACTCCGCCCCCTTGCCGGCGGCGCTGGCCCAGCCTTCCTGAGCCTGGCGGGCCTCCCGGGCTTCGGCCCGCTGCGCCGGCCTCCGGCCGCGCAGCGGCCCGGCCGCCAAGGGCTGTCCCGTGATCCCCGGTGGATCAGCGCGCGGCGTCGGATGCGGTGCGTCGCAAGGCGGAGGGGCGCCCCCGTACTGGGCGTATTCGGGCGTTCCGACAACGCGGCGAGGTGCCGTAGCCGGCGTCGTGCGCCCGCCGGGGATTACGGACAGCCCTTAGGCCAGCGCGGCTCGCCATTCCGCGACCGCCGCCGCCGAGACCGGCCGCTCCCACCCGGAGGGGCGGGCCGCGCCGCCGATGTGGAACGCGTCGATGCCCGCCTCCCGCAGCACCGGCAGGTGCGACAGGGCCAGGCCGCCGCCGACCAGGATCCGCGGCCCGTACCCCGGCTCACCGCGCCGGCCCGCCGCGGCTTCCGCCAGCAGCACCGGGAGCCCGTCCGCGACGCCGGTCGCCGCGCCCGCCGTCAGGTACGTGTCCAGCCCCGGCAGGTCCGCGAGGGCCTTGCGCAGGCCGTCCCGGTCCGCGGCGCGGTCGATCGCGCGGTGGAAGGTCCAACGGCAGCCGTCCAGCTCCGCGAGCACCGCCTCGACCGCGTCGAGGTCCGGGCTGCCGTCGGGGTGCAGGAAGCCGAGGACGAACTCCTCCGCTCCCTCCGCCCGCAGCTCCCGCGCCGTCTCCACCAGCACGGAGACGTCGCCCGCCGCGAACCCGTCCGCCTTGCGGAGCATCACGCGCAGCGGGATGTCGACCGCCGCCCTGATCGCCGCGAAGGTCTCGCGCGGCGGGGTGAGCCCGTCGGCGGCCATGTCGGTGACCAGTTCGAGTCGGTCCGCCCCACCTGCCTGGGCGGCGACCGCGTCCTCGGCGTCGAGGGCGATCACCTCCAGGAGCGCACGGTTGCTCATGTGATCCCATCCTTATGCCCATATGGAAAATAGGTCTAGTCCAATATCCAGGGTACGGGCCCCACCCCGCGCTCCACCAGCGGAATCACGTCACCCCCACAATGTCCGCATGGACACGCCCGAGACGACGCCCGACACCGCCTCCCTCCGCGCCCGCTGGGACGCGACCGCCACCGCCGCCGGCGCCACCCGCGACCCCGCCCCCTACGCCGACCGCCTCCTCACCGCCTGGGCCGAGCCGCAGCGCCGGTACCACACCACCGCCCACCTGGCCGACGTACTCGCACGGATCGACGTACTCGCCGGCCACGCGGCCGACCCCACCGCCGTCGAGCTCGCCGCCTGGTTCCACGACGCCGTCTACCGCCCCGACCGCTCCGAGAACGAGGAGCGCAGCGCCGCCCTCGCCGAGCGCGCCCTGCCCGAGCTGGGCGTCGGTGCGGCCCGCACCGCCGAGGCCGCCCGCCTGGTGCGGCTCACCGTCACCCACGACCCCGCCCCCGGCGACACCAACGGCGAGGCCCTCTGCGACGCCGACCTCGGCGTCCTCGCGGGCACCCCGGACGCGTACGCCGCCTACGCCGCCGCCGTCCGCGCCGAGTACGGCTTCGTCCCCGACGAGGCCTTCCGCACCGGCCGCGCCGCCGTGCTGCGGCAGCTCCTCGCCCTCCCCCGCCTCTTCCGCACCCCGTACGGCGCCGCGCACTGGGAGGCCCCGGCCCGCCGCAACCTGGAGGCCGAGCTGGCCGCCCTGACCTGACATACGGCGGACCGGCCGGGAATGCGTCCCGGTTCGGGGCGGTTCGGGTAGAACATGCCCGCAGCCTCCGCAAGATCCTCGTCCCGTATGCCCGTGGCCGTCTACATCCTCGGCCTGTCCGTCTTCGCGCTCGGCACCAGCGAATTCATGCTGTCCGGCCTCCTGCCGCCCATCGCCGAGGACATGGGCGTCACCATCCCGCAGGCGGGCCTGCTGATATCCGCCTTCGCGATCGGCATGGTCGTCGGAGCACCGCTGCTGGCGGTCGCCACCCTGCGCCTCCCGCGCCGCACCACCCTCATCTCCCTCATCAGCCTCTTCGGCCTCGGTCAGGTGGCGGGCGCGCTGGCGCCCTCGTACGCCTTCCTCTTCGCCTCCCGCGTGGTGTCCGCCCTCGCCTGCGCCGGGTTCTGGGCCGTCGGCGCGGCCGTCGCCATCGCCATGGTCGACAAGGGCCAGCGGGCCCGCGCCATGTCCGTCATGATCGGCGGCCTGTCCATCGCCAACGTCCTCGGCGTCCCGGCCGGCGCCTTCCTCGGCGAGCACTTCGGCTGGCGCTCCGCGTTCTGGTCGGTCGGCGCGGCCTCCGCCATCGCCCTCGCCGGCATCCTGGCGCTGATCCCGAAGATCCCGCTGCCCGACGAGAAGCCCCGCCTCGGGCGCGAGCTGCGCATCTACCGCGACCGCCAGGTGTGGCTGTCCGTCGGCGTCACGGCCCTGGCCGCCGGCGGCGTCTTCTGCGCCTTCAGCTACCTGTCGCCGCTGCTCACGGACGTGGCCGGGCTGGACTCGAAGTGGGTGCCGTGGATCCTGGGCCTGTTCGGCGTCGGCGCGCTGATCGGGACCACCGTCGGCGGGCGGATCGCCGACGCGCACCTGTTCGGGGTGATGCTCTGGGGCATCACCGCCTCGACGGTGTTCCTCGGGGCCCTCACCGTGCTGGCCTCCAGTGCGGCCGCCGCGATCGCCCTGTCGTTCCTGCTCGGCGTCTCGGCGTTCTTCACCGCGCCGGCGCTGAACGCCCGGCTGTTCAACGTCGCCGGCGCCGCCCCCACCCTCGCCGGAGCCACCACCACCGCCGCGTTCAACCTCGGCAACACCGGCGGCCCCTGGCTCGGCGGCACGGTCATCGACGCCGGCTTCGGCTTCTCCTCCCCGGCATGGGCGGGCGCGGCCATGACCGTCACCGCGATCGGCCTGACCGTCATGGCCCTCCGCCTGGAACGCCGCTCCTCGGCCGGTGCGACCCGGGTGGTCGCCGGGTCGGGCACGCGGGAGGTGGCGGTGGACGCCGTCAGTAGGTGAACCACCGGCCGTGCCCGGTGACCGCCGGATTGTTGGGAGCGTTCGGTGGGGGGACGTTCGGGAGTTTCGTACTGACGTGCACCTCGTAGTCGGTGCCGGGCTTGAGCGAAGTAGCGACCTGCTCCATCACGGGCGGGGTGTCCAGGTCGGCCGTCACCGTCGAGGGCTTCGGGCCGCCTGAGGGATACAGGTACTTGTTGCCGTCCTTCAGGCTCAGCCAGACGTACACCTTCACCAGGGTCGGGTTAGCGGCCTTGACGTAGGCGCGCATGAAGACCGTATTGCCCTGTCTCAGGAAGCAGGCCTTCTCCTCGACGCCCGGCACGTCGGTGGACGAGAAGCTCGCGCACGATTCCCCGCCCCCCTCGGAATCCGCCCCGGCGGCCTGCGCCCGCGCCGTCGGACCCCCTGAGGACGCCGGTGCGCTCGGGACGGCACTGCTGCCCGCAGGGGAGGGCGCGGCGGAACCAGAGGCCGACGCGGACGCCGACACCGGGGCACCTGCCCCCGGCGCGGCGGCCTGGTCCTTCTGCCCCGCGTCCTTGTGCTGGGACAGGAACATCGCCACGATCGCGACCATCGCCACCAGCGCGAGCACCCCGCCCCCGGCCCACACCCCGGCCCCGCCGGATCTGTCGGCCGACGCCCGCTTCACCCGCTTCACCCCCGGAGGGTCGGGGCGCTGCCAGATCTCCACGTCGCCGCCCATCGGCTGGATCACCAGCGTGACGGGGGTCTGGAGCTGCCGGTTCCCCAGGCGGTGTCCGGTGAAGTGCTCCTTGACGTTCGCGACCAGCGCGTCGAGGTCGGTGCCCAGGCCCGGCGAGTGCGCCTCCAGCCAGTCCATGACGGCGGTCGAGAAGGCCCCGGTCCGCGCGGCACCGCGCTGCTTCGCCGCTTGTCCGGGCGCGGCCGCGAGCAGCATGAACTGCTCCACCGGGAGGCGGTTCCCCGTCGGCAGGGCGGCGACGGCCGGTCTGGTCCCCCCGGCCTGGACGAAGGTCGCACACGTGTCCACGAGGAAGACCTGCCTGCGGCAGCGCGCGACGTCCGGACGGGTCAGGTACTCCCGCAGGTCCATCAGGTCCAGGCAGCGCGGCTCGGCTGCCGAGGCGTCCGGGCAGAGCAGCAGCCGGCGGTCGCCCCGGTCCAGTACGCCGTGCCCGCCCCAGTACACGTACAGCAGGTCGCCCTCGGGCACGGTCCGCGGCGGGGCGAGCTTGTCGAGGATCTGATCGCGGGAGATGACGGGCTCGATGTCGAGACCCAGGTCCCGCGCCTGGATGTTGAGGTCCGCCCACGAGGCTTCCACGGGCGCCAGCAGCAGCCTGATGTTCCCGCCGGGGACCCCTCGCCTGCGCAGCCAGCGGGCGAGCCGCATCGCGTCGGCCGCGGCACCCGGCAGCTCCCTGTCCTTGACGCGCGGGTAGTGCTCGATGCCGACCAGCAGTGCGTGCACGCGTTCCGGGTCGGGGACGGTCAGCTCAGCCATGCGTCGACCGCGCTCCAGACATCGGGGTTGGACCAGTACGTGGTGTGCGCCCAGGGGAAGGGCTGCCGGTTGTCGACCTCGTGGTCGTCGGCCCGGCCCGGGAACACCTCCGAGGCCCGGTACGAGAGGAGGTCGCGGCCGTCGTAGATGTTCAGCCACCGCGCCGGGAAGCCCGGCGGCAGGGCCTGCGGGTGTTCGAGCGAGACCAGTGCACCGATCTCGTAGAAGTACGGCGCCTGCGAGCCGACGGTGATCAGCTGGTCCACGCGCTCCAGCCGCTCCCGCACCAGCAGGTCGACGCAGGCGACCCCGCCGAGGCTGTGCGCGATCACGGTGACCGCGTCCCCGGGCGTGTTCTCGACCGTCCGCTTGATCTGGTCGCGTACGCCCTGGCCGCGGGCCTGGTACCGCAGGATGTCGCCGATGGCGGGCATGGCTGCGTCGCCCCACGCCCCACGACGGTGGCGGCCGCGCCAGCCGACGGGCCGGGCCAGCGCCTTGGCGAGGAAGCCGCCGACGGACCGGCCCTCGGCGTACAGCTCGGTGCCGAGGACGGCGAGCAGCTCGTCGCGCACCATGCCGGAGACCTCGCCGCCCCGGTCGAAGGAGAGGGCGAGGGTCATGGCCACCACCGCGCGGGCCACGGCGCGCCGGTGCTCGGTGCCGTCGGCGTCCGCGGTGGCGGCGGCGTCGTGGAACTCGGGCGCACCCACCACGACGCGCAGCGCCTCGGTGAACTCCTCGGCCAGGCCCCGCGCGGCGAAGGCCTCGACCACCGCGGGCCCCGGCACGTACCCGGTGACCTCGGCGAGGAACTCCTCGGAGGGCGGCAGTCCGAAGCCGAAGCCGGAATCGTCCACGGGCTGGAGACCGAGCAGCCGCAGTTCGTACCAGGGGTCCTCGTACAGGACGTCCCAGACCTCGATCTCGTCGTCCTCCGGCGCACCGCCGCGCGACTGCCGGTAGCGCGGGACGGAGGCCCCGTCGAGGGCCATGGCAGCGCCCTGCTCCCTGCCCCAGAAACAGCCGCGGACCTCCAGCCCGGGCCGGATGTCCGCGAGCCGGGCGCGGACCGCGCCGAAGGTCTCCTTGTACGAAGCCTCACGGACCCCGGTCCCGTGTACGAACAGCACTGACCGACGCACGATCCCCCTCATGCCTATGCGAGTGGCCGAACCGCGGTCATCCTAGTGCAGCAAATCGCCCTGAAAACAGGAGAGATGACGGGCATTCAGGCCACAGGCGGGCGATGTTTCGGCCGTCGCAGGCCGGCCGCGGTGAGGCGGCGGACCAGGTCCTTGCTGCCGATCTCCACCGCGCCCGCCGCGACCGCGTCCGCGTAGCGGTACGAGGGCACGTCGTAGTGGTCCCGCTCGAAGGCCCGCGGCGGGCAGCCGATGCCCGCCGCGAAGGCGTGCAGCTCCTCGTACGAGACGTCGCTGACCAGGTGCGACCACAGGCGGCCGTGGCCCGGCCAGACCGGCGGGTCGATGTACACCGTCACCGGCGGCTCACCGGCCCGGGTGGAAGACGGGGCCGAGACCGCCGACGGCCGCCACCTTCACCCCGGCCTCCGAGCACACCCAGTGCGGGTCGGGCCCCAGCTCCGGTTCCACGTCCAGCGCGTGCGGATCCCCGTGCGCGCACACGGGGCACAACGGCCAGCGCCCGTACTTCTCCAGCAGGGCGTCCTTCACGTCCTGCGCGACGAGTCCGGCGAGGTAGTCGACTCCCTCCGGCCACTGCTCCACCCACCACCGGCGGTGCGTGACCGAGTCCTCGACGAGGGATACGACATCGGCATCGGCGACCTCACCGGCGGCGAGATCGGCGAGAACGAGCGCACGGGCGACATGCAGCGCCTGCTCCAGGGGGGTCGCGTGGTCCATGGGGACATTGTGAACCCGGACCGGGCCCCAGGCGAAGGCCCTCCTTCCCGGAGCTTTCCCCGGCCTCCACCCGCCCGGAATCCACGCGTCCGCGCCGCACCGGCGGGGGCGTGCCTTCTTGCCCCCGGCCCCGCCGGAAAATAGGTTCCAGCCGTGAGCGAGAACCGCACCACCGCGTACGCCGCCCTCCGCGCGCAGCTCGAAACGCTGACCACCGAGGCCTTCCGGCCCGAGCTGGCGGAGATCGACCGGCTCCCCACGCTGGAGATCGTCCGCGTCATGAACGCCGAGGACGCCACCGTCCCCGCCGCCGTCGCCGCACAGCTGGAGCCGATCGCCGCCGCCGTCGACGCGATCGCCGAGCGGATGGCCCGCGGCGGCCGGCTGGTCTACGCGGGAGCGGGTACCGCCGGGCGGCTCGGGGTGCTGGACGCCAGCGAGTGCCCGCCCACCTTCAACACCGACCCGGCGCAGGTCGTCGGCCTGATCGCGGGCGGCCCCGGGGCCATGGTGCGGGCCGTCGAGGGCGCCGAGGACTCGCGGGAGCTGGCCGCCGGCGACCTGGCCGCCCTCGGCCTGACCGGCGACGACACCGTGGTCGGCGTCTCCGCCTCCGGCCGCACCCCGTACGCGGTCGGCGCCGTCGAGTTCGCCCGTACGCGCGGCGCGCTCACCGTCGGCCTGTCCTGCAACGCCGGATCGGCCCTCGCCGCGGCCGCCGAGCACGGCATCGAGGTGGTCGTCGGGCCCGAGCTGCTCACCGGCTCCACCCGGCTGAAGGCCGGCACGGCACAGAAGCTCGTACTGAACCTGATCTCGACGGTCACGATGATCCGCCTCGGCAAGACGTACGGGAACCTCATGGTCGACGTGCGCGCCACGAACGAGAAGCTGCGCGCCCGCGCCCGGCGCATCGTCGCGCTGGCCACGGGCGCGCCCGACGCGGAGATCGAGGCGGCGCTCGCGGCGACGGGCGGCGAGGTGAAGGACGCCGTCCTCGTGGTCCTCGGCGGGGTCGACGGCGCGGAGGCCGCCCGCCTGCTCGCCGGGGCGGGCGGACACCTGCGCGACGCCCTCGCCCAGACCCAAGCGCAAGTCCGGTAGACGCCCTCCCACGCAAGGCGAGTACATGTCCACTGACAAGAACCGCGCCACCGCCGCCGCGATCCTCCCCCTGGTCGGCGGCCCGGACAACATCGGCTCCGTCGCGCACTGCATGACCCGGCTGCGGATCGGCCTGCGCGACCGTTCCCTCGTCGACGACGCGGCCCTGCGGGCCGTGCCCGGGGTGCTGGGCGTGGTCGAGGACGACACCTATCAGATCGTGCTGGGGCCGGGCGCCGTCGCCCGGGTCACGCCCGCGTTCGAGGCGCTGGTGGAGGAGGGCCGCTCGGCCACCCCCCAGGCCGTCACCGCCGGGGAACTCGCCGAGCGGGGCGCCGCGCTGAAGGAGGCGCGGAAGGCGCGGAACGCCACCCCCCTCAAGCTCTTCCTGCGCCGCATCGCGAACGTCTTCGTCCCGCTGATCCCCGCCCTGATCGGCTGCGGGGTCATCGCGGGCCTGAACGGCCTGCTCGCCAACCTCGGCTGGGCCCCGGCCGTGGTGCCCGCCCTCGCCGCGATCGCGTCCGGGTTCATGTCCCTGATCGCGGTCTTCGTCGGCTTCAACACCGCCAAGGAGTTCGGCGGCACCCCCGTCCTCGGCGGGGCCGTCGCCGCGGTGATCGTCTTCCCGGGGGTGGCCAGGATCGACGCCTTCGGCCAGCACCTCTCCCCCGGCCAGGGCGGGGTCCTCGGTGCGCTGGCGGCGGCCCTGCTCGCCGTGCGCGTGGAGCGGTGGTGCCGGCGCTGGGTGCCCGGGACGCTGGACGTACTGGTCACGCCGACCCTCACGGTCCTCGTCACGGGGCTGGTCACCCTCTTCGGGCTGATGTTCCTCGCCGGTGAGGCCGCCGCCGCGATCGGCGCCTTCGCGAACTGGCTGCTGGCGGCCGGCGGGGCCGTCGCCGGGCTGGTCCTCGGCGGTCTCTTCCTGCCGCTGGTGATGCTGGGGCTGCACCAGGCGCTGATCCCCATCCACACCACCCTCATCGAGCAGTCCGGCTACACCGTCCTGCTGCCGATCCTCGCCATGGCGGGCGCCGGCCAGGTCGGTGCGGCCCTCGCCGTCTACTGCCGCCTCCCGCGCAACGGCTCGGTCCGCACCACCATCAAGTCCGCGCTCCCGGCCGGCTTCCTGGGGGTGGGCGAGCCGCTGATCTACGGGGTCTCGCTGCCGCTGGGCCGCCCGTTCGTCACCGCCTGCGTCGGCGGCGCGGCGGGCGGGGCCTTCGTCGGGCTGTGCAACCAGCTGGGCGTGGCGTTCGGCTCGAC
The DNA here is from genome assembly GCF_055602105.1 of Streptomyces sp. NPDC037421. Classification (NCBI taxonomy): domain Bacteria; kingdom Bacillati; phylum Actinomycetota; class Actinomycetes; order Kitasatosporales; family Streptomycetaceae; genus Streptomyces; species Streptomyces sp. NPDC037421. Next base: position 117,300 of record NZ_JBVJWV010000014.1, on the reverse strand, counting down.
GGCCATCGGCCCGTCGGGCTGGGCGCTGTTCCCGCTGCTGGACGGTACGTCGGGCATGGGCGTGACCATCGCCGTCTACGCGGGCGGCCTCGCGGTGGGGTACCTGGTCGGCTTCGCCGCGACGTACTTCTTCGGCTTCACGAAGCGGATGCTGGCCGACCTGGACACCGACGCGGGAGCCGCCGCACCGCCCGGCCCCGCCTCGGCGAAGGAGCCGGTACCGGCCTGATCAGCCGCCCCGGCGCTGGTGGAGTACGGCGGCCAGCCGCAGCGCGGTGTCGATGTTGCAGCGCCCGAGGTCGACCAGCGGGAGCCCGTACGAGCCGGCGGCCGAGACCCGCTCGACGTCCAGGGACGGGAAGACCACCCCCACCCCGTGGAGGGCGTCCTTCAACTGCCGTACGGCCTCCTCGGCCGCCCGCATCCGCTCCTGCGGGGTGAGCATCATGACGTGTCGCCTCTCTCCTGCGGGTGTTGGGGTCCGGCACACAGAGTGGCGATCATGAGCCCGGCCTTCAACCGGCCCCCGGCCCGCCCCGGCCGTCGGACGGCCCGGGTCACCAGCCCCACACGGGCATGACCTCGAAGGTCGGGAACAGCTCGTCGTCCGCGTCCAGGTTGACGAAGACGTAGGAGCCGGGCGGACCCGCACGGAAGGCGAAGCGGGTTCCGAGCCGCACCTCGCGCAGGATCGTGGCCTCCTCCCGGCGCCCGCCGTCGCCCCGGCCGAGGCGGGAGAGGTACGTCCACCAGTAGTCGGAGGTGACCACGGCGATCTCACCCGGCCGGGCCGCCTGCGCCAGGCCCAGGATCCGCTCCTCCCCGAAGCCGGTGTGCCAGGCACGGTGGCCGTCGGTGAGGGCGTACGCCGACACCCCCGACTTCTTCCCGGCCTGCACCGCGCTGACCAGCAGGCCGTCGGTCACCAGCGGCTCCCCTTGCAGGTCGGCGGCCGCCACCGCGCCCCGCGCGCGGCCCGCGGCGTCGAAGAGCAGGACGGCGTCCGTGCCCCGCGGGGCGCTCTCCTTGACGTGGACGGCGAGCGGCTCGGCCGACAGCACCCGCACCTGGCTCAGCGCACTCGCCGTCGGCAGGGCGGTCTCCCACACGCGGGCCCCCGTACGGGCGTCGACGGCGACGAGCCGCGCGGCCGCACGGCCCGCGCACTCCTCGACGTACACGGCACGCTCCCCGGCCCCGTCCACGGCCCCGACCCGGCATTCGGCGGCGACGGGCACCCGCCAGCGCTCCCCGCCCTCGCGCAGGTCGAGCCCGGTCACGGAGTCCCGCCGCACCACGACGGCCGTGCCACCGACGGCGGCCACCGGCACCCCCGCCGCCTCCCCCGTCCAGAGGCTGCGGCCCCGCTCCAGGTCCACGGCCGCGATCCGCGAGCCGCAGCCCCCCGTGCCGCTGTCGTAGGCCAGGAGCCCGACGCCGGAGGAGGTGCTCCGGCTGAGCCCGCAGACGGCCGTACGTTCCGGGGCCGGGAGCCGCCAGCCCCTGCGGCCCTCCCCGTCGAAGGCGACGAGCCCGTCCACCCGGGCCCGCACGAGCATCGCCGACGACCCCGGCTGCGCCCAGACGCCCACCGGCTCGGCCTTTCCGGAGCCGTCGGCGATCTGCCAGCCGGACACGTACATCTGCGGGCCGCGCATCCACTCGTAGGCCCGCCAGCCGGGCCACAGCGCGGCCGTCGCCACGACGCCGGCGACCAGGGCGACCAGGCAGGAGCGGCGCCGCACCCCCTCCGGGACGCCCTTCCACAGCAGCGACGTGGCGATCGCGAGGGCCGGCGTGAAGAGCATCAGCCAGCCCATGCCGCGCGGGCAGGTGTCGGAGTCGCACTCGCTGCCGGGCATGTCGACGAACGACAGCTTCCAGAACAGCACGAAGTACATCAGCGTCACCGCGCCGCACGCCGCGGCGGCGCAGGTCAGGAGCAGGCCCCGGAGCCGCGCCGGCAGTGGTGTTCCCTTGTCCATGATCCCCCCGGCCGCAGCCTAACGACCGGGGCCCGGGCGGCACTACGCCCGGTGGACGCGCAGTTGCGACACCTCGTACGACATCTCGGTGACCCCCGGGCCGGGGGCGGGGTGGTACCGGCCGGCGGAGACGGACAGGTTGACGATGAGGTACGCGTGCCAGCCGCGGCCGACGCCCCTGCCGTCGGAGTAGACACGCAGGCCGTTCACCCACCAGACGACGGACCTGCGGCCGAACTCCACCTTCAGGTCGAGCCACGCGCCCGGGTGGACGGTCGGGTCGCGGAGGTAGCGGTGGGCCTCGCGGACGTGGTTGGACAGTTCCAGGAGGTCGGGGTTGTCGGGGTGGTACTCGAAGACGTCGATCTCCTGGCCGCCGTCCCGCCAGGTCCAGATGGCGGGCCAGGCGCCGGTCTCCTCCGGCAGCCGGACGCGGGCCTCCAGCACGTCGCCGGTGCGGACCTCGAAGCCCTCGTCGCTGCCTTCGGTGGTGAGCAGCCCGGCGTCCCAGTTCCCGTCGGGGCGCAGGGTCGCTCGGAAGGTGCCGGAGCGGCTGTAGGCGGGGTCGGCGGTGAGGTGGTCGAGCTTGTTGTCGCCGGGGTTGACGGGGCCGCCGTCGGGATAGGCCCAGGAGCGGCCGGCCACCCATTGGGTGGCGGAGGTGAAGTCGGCGGTGAAGACGGGGGTGCGGCGCGGGGTGAACACGGGCAGCAGCCCCCCGCCGCCGCCCGCGGGGGCGAGGCGGCGGGTCAGGCGCCGCAGCCAGCCGTACGTTTCCGGGTCCATGCGGCGGTTGTGCCCGCCGGGCCGGCCCCCGACACCCCGTTCTCACTCAGAGTAATCATACGAACGCGCGGCGTCGATGAAGGTGCGGATCAGGGCGGGGTCCTTCACCCCGCGTTCCCGCTCGACCCCGCTGGAGACGTCCACGCCCCAGGCGCCGGTGGCGGCGGCGGCCTCGCGGACGTTGGCCGGGCTGAGCCCGCCGGCCAGCAGCCACTGCCCTTCGGGCGCCGTGAACTGCGCGGATCCCCAGTTCCAGGGCTTGCCGGAACCGGGGTCGGGGGCGTCGATGAGGAGCAGGTCCTCCCCGTACTCGCCGCAGCGCGCCACGTGCTCGGCGGTGGCGCGCAGCAGGGTGCGGCCGGGGGTGCGCAGGCGCGCGTAGTACTCGGCGGGCTCGTCGCCGTGCAGCTGTACGCCGCGCACGCCGCTCTCCCCGGTGAGCCGGCGCACCTCCTCCAGGGACTGTCCGCGGAACACCCCGACGGTCAGCACCCGGTCCGGCACCCGCGCGGCCAGCTCCCGCGCCTGGGCGGCGCCGACGGTCCGGGGGCTTCCGGGGGCGAGTACGAACCCGACGGCGTCGGCTCCGGCCTCCACCGCCACGTCGACGTCGTGCGGGGTCTTCAGTCCGCAGATCTTGACGAAGAGTCCCCTGCGCTCGCTGCTTTCGCTCATGCCCCGAGTCAAACAGACCCGGCTCCGCTGCGGCGATACGTCCCATTCCCCGGGCGGCCGCGGCCCCGGAAGGGACCCCGCCGGCACCCCCGGTCCGCGCCGAGTGCACCGAATGCCGCGCCCCCGGCGCCGAACCGCAGCGGCGCTTCGCCGGGCACGGCGAGTGGTCCGATCCCGCAGGGGTGCTGATGACCGTCGAGGTCACGTCACACGACCACGAGACCGAGGCCCGCGACAGGCAGGAGAAGCGTGACGGTTACGCGCAGGCGGGCATCCCCGTGTTCCTGCTGATCGACCGCGACAGCGACACCATCACGGTCTACAGCGAGCCGGAAAACGGACGCTACCGCCTGCGGGAGTCCTGCTCCTGCGGCGGAACCCGCGCCCTCCCCGAGCCGGTCGGGTTCTCCCTCGCCACCGAGGCACTCAAGGACTACGCCCACTGAGCCCCCGCCCCCGGGAAACGCCCGAGGGCGGCACCCCCTCCGTCGGGAAGGGGTGCCGCCCTCGTTCGAGAACAGCCGATCAGCCGGGGGCCGATCAGAAGTCCATGTCACCGCCCGGCATGCCGCCCGGAGCGGCGGCGGCCTTCTCCGGCTTGTCGGCGATGACGGCCTCGGTGGTCAGGAAGAGCGCGGCGATGGACGCGGCGTTCTGCAGGGCGGAGCGGGTGACCTTCGCCGGGTCGATGATGCCCTCGGCGATCATGTCGACGTACTCGCCGGTCGCGGCGTTCAGACCGTGGCCGACGGCCAGGTTGCGCACCTTCTCGACGACGACGCCGCCCTCGAGACCACCGTTGACGGCGATCTGCTTCAGCGGGGCCTCCAGCGCGAGCTTCACGGCGTTGGCGCCGGTCGCCTCGTCACCGGTGAGCTCCAGCTTCTCGAAGACCGAGGAGGCCTGAAGCAGGGCCACGCCACCGCCGGCGACGATGCCCTCCTCGACGGCCGCCTTCGCGTTGCGAACGGCGTCCTCGATGCGGTGCTTGCGCTCCTTGAGCTCGACCTCGGTCGCGGCACCGGCCTTGATGACGGCCACGCCGCCGGCCAGCTTCGCGAGGCGCTCCTGGAGCTTCTCGCGGTCGTAGTCCGAGTCGGAGTTCTCGATCTCGGCGCGGATCTGGTTGACGCGGCCCTGGACCTGGTCGCTGTCACCGGCACCGTCGACGATGGTGGTCTCGTCCTTGGTGATGACGACCTTGCGGGCGCGGCCGAGCAGGTCGAGACCGGCGTTCTCCAGCTTGAGGCCGACCTCCTCGGAGATGACGGTGCCGCCCGTGAGGATGGCGATGTCACCGAGCATGGCCTTGCGGCGGTCGCCGAAGCCCGGGGCCTTGACGGCGACGGACTTGAAGGTGCCGCGGATCTTGTTGACGACCAGGGTCGACAGGGCCTCGCCCTCGACGTCCTCGGCGATGATCAGCAGCGGCTTGCCGGACTGCATGACCTTCTCCAGGAGCGGCAGCAGGTCCTTGACCGAGCCGATCTTGGAGTTGACGATCAGGATGTACGGGTCGTCGAGGGACGCCTCCATACGCTCCATGTCGGTGGCGAAGTACGCCGAGATGTAGCCCTTGTCGAAGCGCATGCCCTCGGTGAGCTCCAGCTCCAGACCGAAGGTCTGGGACTCCTCGACGGTGATGACGCCTTCCTTGCCGACCTTGTCCATGGCCTCGGCGATGAGCTCGCCGATCTGGGTGTCGGCGGCGGAGATGGAGGCCGTGGAAGCGATCTGCTCCTTGGTCTCGACATCCTTGGCCTGGGCCAGCAGGGCGGCGGAGACGGCCTCGACGGCCTTCTCGATACCGCGCTTGAGGGCCATCGGGTTGGCGCCGGCGGCCACGTTGCGCAGGCCCTCGCGGACGAGCGCCTGGGCGAGGACGGTCGCGGTGGTCGTACCGTCACCGGCGACGTCGTCCGTCTTCTTGGCGACTTCCTTGACCAGCTCGGCGCCGATCTTCTCGTACGGGTCCTCGAGCTCGATCTCCTTGGCGATGGAGACGCCGTCGTTGGTGATCGTGGGGGCGCCCCACTTCTTCTCAAGGACGACGTTGCGACCCTTGGGGCCAAGGGTGACCTTGACGGCGTCGGCGAGCTGGTTCATGCCACGCTCGAGACCGCGCCGGGCCTCCTCGTTGAACGCGATGATCTTGGCCATGTGAAGTGGTCCTCCCGGACAGGGGTGGATTGCTCCGGACCGCGCCCGCGCCCGCGACGGACGGCCTGCGGATCCAGCGGTTCCGTCCCGCCGGACCCTGCGGGCCTCACCGACCCGGTCCTCGTCTTAGTAGCACTCTCACCGGGAGAGTGCTAACGCCAATGATTAGCACTCGACCCCCACGAGTGCAAGCGGCTTCAGGCAACACGCGGGCGGCGCGGCGCCGACGCGGGGCGACACGCAGGAGGGGCCCACATCCCTGTCCAGGATGTGGGCCCCTCATGCGTCTGTGCGTGCGTCGGTGGCCGATCGCGTTCGCTCCGACTCAGCCGGCCGCGAGCTTGACCATGTCCGCCTGCGGACCCTTCTGGCCCTGCGAGATCTCGAACTCGACCCGCTGACCCTCTTCAAGGGTGCGGTATCCGTCCATCTGGATGGCGCTGTAGTGGACGAACACATCCGCACCACCGTCGACCGCGATGAAGCCGTAGCCCTTCTCCGCGTTGAACCACTTGACGGTGCCCTGAGCCATGCCTAACTCCCCTATTACTGGCCCTTGCGCAGGACCGCACTTCGCGGTCCCGGGTCAGAACTTGCGCCGGAACGCCTCGACCGCGGCTGAATGTATCCGCACCGGTGCTGTCAGCAACAGGTCAATCCGACGAGAAATCTGGACACGCGGAAACCTTGAAATAGGGTGAAAACTTGGCATATTCCAGGGCAACTCGGGCCAGACAAGCAGCACCAAAGGCCCAAAAGGCGCGCGCATGTTGACTCAATGTCAACCATCCGTCGGCCCGCTCATATGCGGCGGGCATGAACAGCGGAGGGGACTGCCCCAACTCTACCGCGCCCAATCAAGCAGAATTGCCCCCTCCGCTTTTAGCGGAGGGGGCAATTCTGATTTGAACGCGTCAGCACCCGCCTGCCACGGCGGGGATGATCGAGACGCCGGCGCCGTCCGGCGTCGCCGCCTGCAGGCCGCCCTCGAAGCGCACGTCGTCGTCGTTGACGTAGACGTTCACGAAGCGGCGCAGCTTGCCCTGGTCGTCCAGGACGCGCGCGGCGATGCCCGGGTGGTTCTTCTCCAGGGACTCGATGACCTCGGCGAGGGTCGTGCCCTCGGCCGGGACCTCGGCGGCACCGCCGGTGTAGGTGCGCAGGATGGTGGGGATGCGGACGTTGACGCTCATGGCGCTACCGCCTTTCCGGATGTGTCAGGGGGAAGGATCAGGCCAGGCCGGCGGCGCGGAACGCGTCCAGGCTCGGGCGGATGGTGGCGGTCTGGCCGCTGTCCGCGGCCACCGCCTCCAGGGTCTTGAGGCCGTCACCGGTGTTCAGGACCACGGTGGTCAGCGCCGGGTCGAGCTGCCCGTTCTCGATGAGCTTCTTCGTCACGCCGACGGTCACGCCGCCCGCGGTCTCGGCGAAGATGCCCTCGGTGCGCGCCAGGATCTTGATGGCCTCGACGACCTGCTCGTCGTTGACGTCCTCGACGTAGCCGCCGGTGCGCCGCGCGATGTCCAGGACGTACGGGCCGTCCGCCGGGTTGCCGATGGCCAGGGACTTGGCGATGGTGTTCGGCTTCTGCGGGCGGACCACGTCGTGGCCGGCCTTGAAGGCGGTGGACACCGGGGAACAGCCCTCGGCCTGGGCGCCGAAGATCTTGTACGGCTTGTCCTCGACGAGGCCGAGCTTGATCAGCTCCTGCAGACCCTTGTCGATCTTCGTCAGCTGGGAGCCGGACGCGATCGGGATGACGATCTGGTCGGGCAGCTGCCAGCCGAGCTGCTCGCAGATCTCGTACGCCAGGGTCTTGGAGCCCTCGCCGTAGTAGGGGCGCAGGTTGACGTTGACGAAGCCCCAGCCCTCGCCCAGCGGGTCGCCGATGAGCTCGGAGCAGAAGCGGTTGACGTCGTCGTAGTTGCCCTCGATGCCGACGAGGTCGCCGCCGTAGACGCCGGCCATGACGACCTTGCCCTGCTCCAGGTCGTGCGGGATGAACACGCAGGAGCGGAAGCCAGCCCGGGCGGCCGCGGCGCCGACGGCGCCGGCCAGGTTGCCGGTGGAGGAGCAGGACAGGGTGGTGAAGCCGAAGGCGCGGGCGGCCTCGACGGCGATGGCCACGACGCGGTCCTTGAAGGAGTGCGTCGGGTTGCCGGAGTCGTCCTTGACGTAGAGCTTGCCGGTGACGCCCAGCTCCTTGGCCAGGTTCTCGGCGTCCACGAGCTTGGTGAAGCCGGGGTTCAGGTTCGGCTTGGCGGCCACGTCCGCCGGGACGGGCAGCAGCGGCGCGTAGCGCCAGATGTTGTTCGGGCCGGCCTCGATCGCGGTGCGCAGGGCCTCGGGGTCGCCGAGCGGGAGCTCGTAGGCGACTTCCAGGGGGCCGAAGCACTCGACGCAGGCGAAGACGGGGCCGAGCTCGAAGCGGGTACCGCACTCGCGACAGGAAAGTCCGGTGGCGGGTCCGAGGTCGACAGAGGTGGCGACGGTCTGTGCAGCCATGATGGCGAGGCCCTTTCTCCTCATCTTCCCCATGGCGCACTTCGCCATGAGACGGAATTGGCACCTTCCCTAGCCGGGGCCTCGCGCTGGCGAGAACCGACTGGAGGGTTGCCGGGGCTTCAACGGGCCGTGTCCCTCTGCCCCTCTGGATGAGCGGTATGGCACCGGACACACGCGCTCTGTGGCGCGCCGGTGCGTTTGTGCGCGGGACCCCCGGCATGCGGTGGTCTCTCGCGTTGTTCAAGACTGTAACCGAAGGGACGGGTGGTTGAGACAGCCGTCCGAACCGCGAGATGGATCACAATTCGGCCTAAATCCGCCGAGTGCGAAGTGTCGGGGTATGCCGCAGAGAAGCGCAGGGAGTGCTGAGAGTGCTGGATGAGGTGGAGCGCTGGCTGGCAGACCGCTCCTGGTCCGCCGCCGACCGACCGCTCGACCAGCTGCTCGACCGGAAACGGGCGGCCGGGACGACGGTGAGCGTGGTGCTGCCCGCGCTCGACGAGGAGGCCACCGTCGGGGAGATCGTCGAGATCATCCGGCGCGACCTGATCGAGGGCCTCCCGGTCCCCCTGGTGGACGAGCTGGTGGTCGTCGACTCCGGCTCCACCGACCGCACGGCCGAGGTCGCGGCGAAGGCCGGCGCCCGGGTGGTGCACCGGGACTCGATCCTGCCCCGGATCCCGGCCCTGCCCGGCAAGGGCGAGGTGCTGTGGCGCTCCCTGCTGGCCACCACCGGGGACGTCGTCTGCTTCGTGGACGCCGACCTGCGGGACTTCGACTCCTCCTTCGTCTCCGGGATCGTCGGGCCGCTGCTCACCGACCCGCAGGTCCAGTTCGTCAAGGCGATGTACGACCGCCCCCTCGGCGACGCCCCGGGCCAGGGCGGGCGCGTCACGGAGCTGGTGGCCCGGCCGCTCCTCAACCTCCACTGGCCCCAGCTGGCCGGCTTCGTCCAGCCGCTGGGCGGCGAGTACGCCGTACGCCGCTCCCTGCTGGAACGCCTGCCCTTCCCGGTCGGGTACGGGGTGGAGCTGGGCCTGCTGGTGGACGCGCTGCACACGGTCGGACTGGACGCGCTGGCCCAGGTGGACGTGGGGGTCCGGCTGCACCGGCACCAGGACGGGCAGGCGCTGGGCCGGATGGCCGCCGCGATCTACCGCACCGCGCAGCTGCGGCTCTCGCGCGGGCACCTCGTACGGCCGGAGCTGACGCAGTTCGAGCGCGGCCCGGACGGCTTCGTCCCGCGCACGTTCGCCGTGGACACGGAGGAGCGGCCGCCGATGGCGGAGATCAAGGAGTACGCGGGGCGGCGCGTGGCGTGAGGCGGCGGCGCGGGAGCCTGACCAGTACGTGACGAACCGGACATTTCCCGGACGTTTGAGCGAGCGGGCCCCGGGCTAGGTTCGCGGCATGGCTTCCCCTTCCCCCGTGGCTCCCCAGGTACTCGTCGCCGCCAACCGCGGCCCGCTCTCGTACGCCCTCGACGCCGACGGCACCCTCAGCGCCCGGCGCGGCGGCGGCGGCCTCGTCTCCGGCCTCTCCTCGGCGCTCGCGGCACAGCCGGAGGCCCTGTGGATCTGCGCCGCCCTCTCCGATGCCGACCGGGAGGCGGTCCGCCGGGGCGTGTCCGAGCCGGGAGTCCGGATGCTGGACATCGACCCCGCGGTGTACGACGACGCGTACAACGGCATCGCGAACTCCGTGCTCTGGTTCACCCACCACCACCTGTACGACGTCCCGCGCGAGCCGGTCTTCGACGCGGAGTTCCGGCGGCGCTGGGACTCGTACGCGGCGTACAACCAGGCCTTCGCCGAAGCCCTGGCCGAGGAGGCCGCCGAGGGCGCGTCGGTCCTGGTCCAGGACTACCACCTCGCCCTGGTCCCGGGAGCCCTCCGCGAACTGCGCCCCGACCTGCGGATCGCGCACTTCACGCACACGCCGTGGGCGTCGCCGGAGTTCCTGGAGATGCTCCCGGACGACATCAGGAGCCGGCTGATGTGGGGGATGCTGGGGGCGGACCTGGTCGGCTTCCACACCTGGGCCTGGGCGCACTCCTTCATGGCCGGCGCGCGCCTGGACGACGAGCGGGGCACCGCCGAGCCCGTGTTCCCGGCCGGGGTGGAGCCGTCGAAGGCCCGCTACGTGCAGAAGAGCCCCATGAGCCCCGTGCGCCACAAGCGGACCGACGTCGCGGTCTTCGCGCTGGGCGTGGACGCGGACGACCTGCGGGCACTGGCGCACCGGCCGGAGGTCGAGGACAAACTCGCGGCGCTGCGGGCGGAGGTCGGCGACCGCAAGACCATCGTCCGCGTCGACCGCACCGAGCTGTCGAAGAACATCCTGCGCGGGCTGCTCGCCTACCGGGAACTGCTGACCGTCCACCCCGAGTGGCGGGGGCGGGTGGTCCACCTGGCGTCCGCCTACCCGTCCCGGCAGGACCTGAAGGTGTACCGGGACTACACGGAGTCCGTGCGCGAACTGGCCGAGGAGATCAACGCGGAGTTCGGCACGGAGGACTGGCAGCCGGTCCTCGTGTCCGTCCAGGACGACTTCGCCCGCTCCCTGGCGGCGTACCGGCTGGCGGACGTGGCACTGATCAACCCGGTGCGGGACGGGATGAACCTGGTCGCGAAGGAGATCCCGGTCGTCTCGGAGGCGGGCTGCGCGCTGGTCCTGTCCACCGGGGCGGGAGCGTACGCGGAACTCCGCGCGGACGCCCTGACGGTCAACCCGTACGACGTCACCGCGACGGCCGAAGCCCTCCACGAGGCCCTGACGATGCCGGACGCGGAACGCGCCGAACGCACGAAGCGCCTGGCCGCATCCGCCACGGCCCTCCCCCCGGCGGCATGGTTCGAAGCGCAGCTGGCGGCACTGCGCGGGTAGGCCGACTCGCGGCGCGGGCCCTCTCTCTCCCCCCCTGCGGCGGGGCGGCGGCTACCCACCCGCCCCTTGTCTGCGGGACGGTGGGTGGGCAACCACCGCCCCGCCCCACGGGGTCGAGGGGGAGATGGCGGGCCCGCACCGGGAGCCCTCAGCCCCGCAGCGCCGCCGCCAGCTGTGCGAGGAATGCCGTCACCGCGGCCGGGCCGGGGAGGACCAGGTCGGCTCGGGCCGCCAGTTCGGGGACTTCCGCCGAGCCGCTGCACACCAGGAGGCCCGGGAGGCCGTCGGCGCGGCGCTTCTCGACCGCCGAGTACGCCGCGAGGTCGCCCAGGTCGTCCCCCGCGTACAGCACGGCCCCGGCGTCGCGTTCCGCGAGGAACTCCGTCAGGGCGACGCCCTTGTCCATGCCCGGCGGGCGCAGCTCCAGGACGGCGCGGCCGGGCTCGACCATCAGCCCGTGGCGGGCGGCGAGCTCCGCCAGGGGTTCGCGCAGGGCTTCGAAGGCCGCCGCGGGGTCTTCGGCGCGGCGGGTGTGGACGGCGAGCGCCTGGCCCTTCTCCTCGATCCAGGTCCCGCGCCACGCGCCGATGGCGTCGAGGAACCCGGGCAGCTCGGCCCGTACGGCCGCGACCCCGGGGTGCGCGGCGGGGGCGTGCACGACGCCGCTGACGGCGTCCCAGCGCTCGGCGCCGTAGTGGCCGAGGACGACGAGGTGCTCCAGCCCGGGGACCCCGGCGAAGCCGCCGTAGCGGACGGCGACCCCGGCGGGCCGGCCGGTGACGACGGCGACGGCCTCGACCTCGGGCGCGAGCGCGGCGAGCGCGGGGACGGCGTCCGGGTGGGCGCGGGCCTGGTCGGGGTCGGGGACGATCTCGGCGAGGGTGCCGTCGAAGTCGAGGGCGATGACGGCTCTGCGGGGTGCGCGGAGGAGGGCTTCGAGTCCCTCGCGTCCGGCTGCGGTGGCGGGCACGGGCATCGGCGGCAGGTCGTGCGGCTGGCTCCCCATACGGACGACCCTACCGGCGTGGCGCGGAGCCCGCCCAGCCTTCGCGGAGGCCGCTCCAGGCGGGCTCGGTCGGGCCCACGGGGCGGCGGACGCAATCGGCGCACCCGCGCGGCAGGCGGCCGACGGCCGCTGGGCCCGTCCGGGAGGCCGCCCCTAGCGGCGGGCCCGCTGGGCCTCGCGGATGCGGCGGAGGCGGTTGACGGTGCCGGGGGCGTGTTCGAGGGCGCGGGGGTCGTCCATGAGGGCGTTGAGCAGCTGGTAGTAGCGGACCGGGGTGAGCCCGAGGCCCTCGCGTATCGCCCGCTCCTTGGCGCCGGGCCCGGGCCAGCTGCGGCCCTCGTACGCGAGCACGGCGGCCTCGGCGGCGGTCAGCCGGCCTTCCGCCGTCTCCGCCGCCGCGCCGCCCGTGTCACCCGCCTGCCCGCCGTCCGTCATACGGCCAGATTAACGCCGCCCACCGACACCGCCCCGGCCCGCACCCCGCAGGGGCTCAGCGCTCGCCGTCCGCCTTGCGCGCCGACGTCGCTATCTCCTCCAGGACCTTCGCGGGCTGTCCGCCCGGCTGTACGGCCTTGCCGATGTTCTGCTTGACGTCCTCGCTGACCCCGGCCCAGGACTTCTTGCCGACCGGGTAGAGCCGGGCGTTCGGCAGGGCGGTCAGGAAGGTCCGCAGCTGCGCGGCCGAGCCGCCGGTGCTGGCGGCCATGGCCCGGTAGCCGCTGGTGGTGACGGGCAGGAGGTCGTACTGGTTGGTGAAGGTGGTCACGTTCTTCGCGGAGAAGAGGTGGTCCAGGAACTTCCCGGACTCGTTCTTGTGGCCGTTCTTGAAGGCCATGACCCAGTCGGCGACGCCCATGGTGGAGTGGTCGGTGCCGTCGGCGGTCGGCATGGTGACCATGCCGAACTTCACGCCCTTGCCGGCGGCCTGCTTCAGCAGGGTCGGGTGGCCGTTGAGCATGCCCACCTCGCCGCGCGTGAAGGCGTCGAAGGCGGTCTGGCGGTCGAGCTTGCCCGGTTCGACGGGGCCGGTGAGCTGCTGGCCGACCATCTTGTCGCGGAGGAACTCCAGCGACTTGATGTTCTCCGGGGAGTCGATCGAGTACGCCTCCTCGTTGTCGGTGTAGCCGCCGCCGCCCGCGAGCATCCACATCATCGTCTCGGCCTGGGCCTCCTCGCGGCCGAGCGGCAGCGCGAAGGGGGTCGGGACGTTGGCGGCCTTGAGCTTCTTGGCGGCGGCCTCGATGTCCGCCCAGCTCTTGGGCTGCCAGGGGGTGTTGCCGTCCTTGGGGATGATCCCGGCGTCGCCGAGCAGCTTGGTGTTGTAGAAGAGCAGCCGGGTGCTGGCCACGAACGGCATCCCGTACTGGACCCGCTTGACCTTGCCCGCGTCGGCGAGCGGGGCGAGGAAGTCGGCTTCGGTGGTGACGGAGAGCAGCTCGTCGGCGGTGTAGAGCTTGCCGGCCTCGGCGTAGTCGGCGTAGGCGCCGATCTGGGCGATGTCGGGGGCCTTGCCGGCCTTGACCATCGCGGCGACCTTGGCGTCGACCTCGGACCAGGAGTAGACGCTGACCTCGACGTGGACGCCGGGGTTGTCCTTCTCGAAGGCGGTGGCGAGGTTCTTCCAGTAGCCGGCGGAGGAGTTCTGCGGATTGTCCCCGTAGTCGGCCGCCACGACCCGCAGGGTCACCTCGTTGTCCCCGGTGAGGCCGGACACGGTTCCACAGCCCGCCAGCGTCGCCACGGTCAGGCACAGCGCGGCGCCGGTCGCGGCCGGCCTCAGGTAACGGCCCTTCACAGTTCTTGATCCACCCCAGGTTGTACGTACGATCCGACGTAAGGTCTACACCACTTTGGCGGCTCCTCCACATCCGGAACGGGCCTTGCCGCGGACTGTGTCCGGACCGTGTCCGGCCGGGGGTCCGAATTTGTATGGCCAGTCAACAATCCCCTCCAATGGACTAGACCTTTCCCCGCCGAGCACGCGAGACTGTCTGCTGTGAAACCCGTGAAACACGTCATCGCCCTCGATGTGGGCGGCACCGGGATCAAGGCCGCCCTGATCGGGGCGGACGGCACCCTGCTGCACGAGGCACGCCGCGCCACCGGCCGCGAGCGGGGCCCCGAAGCCGTCGTCGAGACGATCCTGGACTTCGCCGCCGAGCTCCTCGACCTGGGCCGCGCACGCTTCGGTACGCCCGCCTCGGCCGCCGGCGTCGCCGTCCCCGGCATCGTCGACGCCGAGCGCGGCATCGCCGTGTACGCGGCGAACCTGGGCTGGCGGGACGTACCGATGCGCGACCTGCTCACCGCCCGCCTCGGCGGGATCCCGGTCGCCCTCGGCCACGACGTCCGCACGGGCGGACTCGCCGAAGGCCGCATCGGCGCGGGCCTCGGCGCCCAGCGCTTCCTCTTCGTCCCGCTCGGCACCGGCATCGCCGGAGCCATCGGCATCGCCGGCCGCATCGAGGCCGGCGCCCACGGCTACGCGGGCGAGATCGGGCACATCGTGGTCCGCCCCGGCGGCCCCGCCTGCGGCTGCGGCCAGCACGGCTGCCTGGAGACCCTCGCCTCCGCCTCCGCCGTCAGCCGCGCCTGGGCCACCGCCTCCGGCGACCCCGACGCCGACGCCGCCGACTGCGCCAAGGCCGTCGAATCCGGCGACGCGGCCGCCCGCGAGGTCTGGCTGGCCGCCATCGGCGCCCTCGCCGACGGCCTGGTGACCGCGATCACCCTGCTGGACCCGAGCACGCTGATCATCGGTGGCGGGCTCGCCGAGGCGGGGGAAACCTTGTTCACACCACTGAGGACGGCCGTCGAGGAGCGCGTGACGTTCCAGCGGTTGCCCGAGATCGTTCCGGCTGCCCTCGGGGACACCGCCGGATGCCTGGGCGCAGGGCTGCTCGCCTGGGACCTACTCGCCACGGAGGTACCTGCCTGATGTCCGGAAGCGCACACAGCACCGTTCTCTCCGGCGCGAGGGTGGTGCTGCCCACCGGGATCGTGGCGGGCGGCCGCGTCATCGTCGAGGGCGCCCGCGTCGCGGGCAGCGCCCCCGAGGGCGCGACGGTCGCCGACCTGTCGGGGCACTGGATCGTCCCCGGCTTCGTGGACATGCACAACCACGGCGGCGGCGGCGCCTCCTTCACCTCCGGCACCGCCGAGGAGGTCCTCAAGGGCGTACGCACCCACCGCGAGCACGGCACCACCACCCTCGTCGCCTCCACCGTCACCGGCGACCTGGACGAACTGGCCCGCCGCGCCGGGCTGCTCGCCGAGCTCACCCAGCAGGGCGAGATCGCCGGCATCCACTTCGAGGGCCCCTTCATCAACCCCTGCCGCAAGGGCGCCCACAAGGCCGACCTGCTGCGCGACCCCGACCCGGCCGAGGTCCGCAAGCTGGTCGACGCCGCGCACGGCGCGACCCGCATGGTCACCCTCGCCACCGAACTCCCCGGCGGGCTGGACTCCGTACGGCTGCTGGCCGAGCACGGGGTCATCGCCGCGATCGGCCACACCGACTCCACGTACGACCAGACCCGCCAGGCCATCGACGCCGGCGCGACCGTCGCCACCCACCTCTACAACGCCATGCCCGGCCTGGAGCACCGCGCCCCGGGCCCGATCGCGGCGCTGCTGGAGGACGAGCGGGTCACCGTCGAGCTGATCAACGACGGCACCCACCTGCACCCGGCGATGCTGGAACTGGCCTTCCACCACGCGGGCGCGCACCGCGTCGCGCTGATCACCGACGCCATGGACGCGGCCGGCTTCGGCGACGGCACCTACCACCTCGGCCCGCTGGAGGTGGAGGTCAAGGACGGCGTCGCCCGGCTCGTGGAGGGCGGCTCCATCGCCGGCTCCACGCTGACCCTGGACACCGCGTTCAAGCGGTCGGTGACGGTGGACCGGCTGCCCGTCGAGTCCGTGGTCCAGGCGATCTCGGCCAACCCGGCCAAGCTGCTCGGCCTCTACGACGAGGTCGGCTCGCTGGAGCCCGGCAAGTACGCCGACCTGGTGGTCCTCGACGCCGCGTTCGACGTCAAGGGCGTCATGCGGCGCGGCGAATGGATCGTCAGCCCGCTGGGCTGAACCGGCCTTTCCACCGGCGCAAAGGGGGCGGCCCGCCCGCGGGACTGGGCTGGCCGCCCTCGATTTGGCATGATCCCGGCACACACCAAGACCGGGGCTGGCCATGATCCTCACCGTGACGCTCAACACCGCGCTCGACGTCACCCACCGGGTGCCGCGAATGCTGCCGCACACCTCCCACCGGGTCACCGCTGTCGCCGAACGCGCCGGCGGCAAGGGTCTGAACGTGGCCCGGGTGCTCGGCGCGCTCGGCGAGGAGGTCACGGCCACGGGCTTCGCGGGCGGCCCCGCCGGCCAGACCGTACGCGAACTCATCGCCGACGCCCCCGGAGTGGCCGACGCCCTCGTCCCCTGCGCGGGCACCACCCGGCGCACCCTGGCCGTCGTCGACGAGAGCACCGGCGACACCACCCAGTTCAACGAGCCCGGCCCGCAGATCTCCGCCGCCGAATGGGCCGCCTTCCTGGAGCGGTACGCCGAACTCCTCACCGGCGCCCGCGCGGTGGCCCTGTGCGGCAGCCTGCCGCCGGGCGTGCCGGTCGGCGCGTACGCGGTCCTCGTACGGGCGGCCCGCGCGGCCGGCCTCCCCGTACTGCTCGACACCAGCGGCGAGGCCCTGCGCCGCGGGGTCGCCGCCCGGCCGGACATCATCAAGCCGAACGCGGCCGAACTGGCGGAGCTGACCGGCGCCCGCGACCCGCTCCCCGCCACCCGCGACGCCCGCCGCCGGGGCGCCCAGGCGGTGGTGACCTCGCTCGGCCCCTCCGGCCTGCTCGCCGCCACCCCCGACGGCACCTGGGAGGCGGCCCCGCCCCGCCCGCTGCGCGGGAACCCCACCGGCGCGGGCGACTCCGCCGTCGCGGGCCTGCTCTCGGCCCTGATCCGGGGCCTGGACTGGCCCGAGCGGCTGACCCGTGCGGTGGCCCTCTCCGCGGCCACCGTGCACGCCCCGACGGCGGGAGACTTCGACCCGCGCACGTACGAGGAGATCGCCCCGCAGATCAGGGCCGTGCCGCTCCCCGCCCCGTAGGCGCGGGGGAACGGCCGAGGGGGAGACGCAGCCGGCGCGTCTCCCCCTCGTGGCGTCCGTCGCCGGCCGGCCGTCAGCCCTTGGCCCAGCCGGAGGTGAGGCGCAGCTGATCGAATATGGCATCGCACTGGTTGCCGGCCTCGCACGAGATCTTCATCGTGTTCGTGCCCTTCTTGAGGGTGACGAAGGCGTAGGTCCGGGTCCAGCCCTTCTCCCAGGCGCCCGCCTCGGCCTTGGAGAAGTTGGCCAGGTTCAGGGACTGCGTGGGGGTCTGCCCGTTGATCGTCAGCGTGACCTTCGCGTCCTTGCCCGGCACCGCGTAGTTGACGTTCAGCGTGTAGTCGCCGGCTTCGGGCAGCTCGGCCGTCCAGGTCAGCGCGGCGCCCGTCTGGTTGAAGTTGCCGACGTACTGGCCGCCCGAGCTCTTGGAGCCGGGGACGCTGTTCTGCAGGGCCGCTCCGCCGGTGAGGGCCATGCCGGCGCCGGCGGCCTCCCCCTTGGGCAGCGGGGCCTTGGAGGGCTCCGGCGAACTGCTCGGCTCCGGCTCGGACTTCTTCGAGGGCGCCGCCGACTGGGTCGGGCCGGTCGCCTGGTTCTTCGCGTCCTTGTCCTTGTCCTTGCCGAAGACCACGGCCGCGCCGATGCCGATGCCGACGGCCGCCACCACCGCGACCGCCGCGATCAGCAGGCCCCGGCGGCTGGAGCCGCCGCCGCGGCCGCCGCCACGGGGCGGCACGGGACGGACTTGCGCCGTCTGCGCGGACGGCTGCTGCGGGACGCCGTAGCCGTTCGCCTGGAGGGCTTCGGGCGCCTGGTACTGGGCCTGGTAGGCCTGCGGGGGCTGCTGCTGCGGAACGGCGCCGCGCTGGCCGCCGTACGTCCGCTCGCCGACCGTGCGCACCTGGTTGTACGAGGTCCGGGGGACGCCGGGCTGCGCACCGGGCGGTCCGCCGGCCGTCGGGCCGGGGTAGCCGTATCCGCCACCCTGACCGGGCGGGGTGGCTCCGGCGGCCTGGCCGTCCGCGTAGAGGTAGCCGAACGGGTCATCGTCCCCGGGCTGGTTCGCCCCACCGTGCGGGCCGTTGTTCGCGGGCGTCGTCATCGCAGGTCACTCCTTTCGACCCACGGGAGCCTACCCCGAACACGTGCGCACACGGGTGGCCGATCAGATCAGCCGGCCCGGCGGTGGGCCTTGGAGCGGGACCGCTTCTCGATGTACATCCGCTGGTCGGCCGAGCGCAGCACCTCGTCCGCGGACATCCCGCAGCTGGCCCAGCCGATGCCGAAACTCGCCCCCACGCGCACCGCGCGGCCGTCCACCCGGATCGGCGGGATGATCGCGTTGCGCAGCCGCACGGCGAGGTCGGCGGCGTCGGCGGCGCCCAGCCCGTCGGCGAGGACGACGAACTCGTCACCACCCAGCCGGGCGACGGTGTCACCGTCCCTGACGCACGTCGTCAGGCGCCGGGCCACCTCGATGAGGACGGCGTCGCCGGTGTGGTGGCCGAACCGGTCGTTGATCGACTTGAAGCCGTCGAGGTCGCAGAAGAGCACCGCCAGCCCCTTCGTGCCGTCGTCGACGTCCGTGGCGGGCGCCACCGTGTGCACGTGGTGGTCGTACGGACCGTCCGGGCCGCCCGGGAAACCGCCGGGGAAGTCGAAGCCGTCGCCCGCCTGCCCGGCGGCCGGGGCGGCCTGGAAGCCGCCGTCGTACCCGTGCTGCTGTCCGTGGGGCTGTCCGTCGGGTGGAAAGCCGTGCTCGCCGGCACCACCCGCCTCGGGGCGGCCCTCGTACGCCGCGTCCAGCGCCTCGACCGCGCTGGCCCGTACGGACTGGGGCCGCCTGCACAGACGTGCGCCGAGCCGGGAGCG
Organism: Streptomyces sp. NPDC037421; assembly: GCF_055602105.1. Taxonomy (NCBI): domain Bacteria; kingdom Bacillati; phylum Actinomycetota; class Actinomycetes; order Kitasatosporales; family Streptomycetaceae; genus Streptomyces; species Streptomyces sp. NPDC037421. The sequence continues at coordinate 98,306 of NZ_JBVJWV010000014.1, read as the reverse complement.
CAGTTCGGCGCTGTTGGGCAGGCCGGTGAGGGAGTCGTGGCTGGCCCGGTGCGCGAGCTGGAGCTCGTGCCGCTTGCGCTCCTCGATGTCCTCGACGTGCGTGAGCAGGAAGCGGGGGCCGTCGGCGGCGTCGGCGACCACCGAGTTGCGCAGCGAGACCCATACGTACGTGCCGTCGCGCCGCCCGAGGCGCAGTTCGGCGCGGCCGCCTTCGGCGGAGGTGCGCAGCAGGGTGCCGATGTCCTCGGGGTGGACGAGGTCGGAGAAGGAGTAGCGGCGCAGCACGGAGGCGGGCCGGCCCAGCAGGCGGCACAGGGCGTCGTTGGTGCGCAGCAGCCGGCCGTGCTGGTCGCCGCCCATCTCGGCGATGGCCATGCCGCTGGGCGCGTACTCGAAGGCCTGCCGGAACGACTCTTCACTCGCGCGCAGCGCCTGCTGCTCGCGCTCCAGCCGGACGAGGGCCCGCTGCATGTTCGCGCGCAGCCTCGCGTTGCTGATCGCAATGGCGGCCTGGAAGGCGTACATCTGGAGCGCTTCGCGCCCCCACGCGCCGGGTCGGCGCCCGTTGCGCGGCCTGTCCACCGAAATGACACCCAGAAGTTCCCCGCCGGTCGCGTACATGGGGGCGTAGAGCCGGTCCTCGGGGTGCCACTCGTCCAGGAAGCGCGGATCGGGGCCGTCGGTGTGCCACTGGGGGACGTCGTCCTCCATCAGGACCCAGCCCTCGGTGTGCGGGATGAAGCGCAGGCCGTCCCAGTCCTCGCCCATGGTCAGGCGGCGCTCCCAGGCGGCGCGGGAGCCGACGCGGCCGGTGATCAGGGCCTCGGCGGCGGGGTCGCCCGCGAAGGCCGCCACGACGAGATCCCCGTCAGGGCGTACGAGGTTGACACAGGCGAGTTCGTAGCCGAGGCCCCTGACGATGCCGTCCACGACGGTCTGCAGGGTGTCCGCCAGGCTCCGGGCCGTGTTGAGCTCGGCCACCACCTGGTGCAGCTGCCGCAGGGTCGCAAGACGGACGTACGGCTCCGACTCGGTCTCCATTGCTCGCTCTCCCCGAGACCTCGACAGCAACTCCAGGTTTGTCATCGGCGTTTCGTTGCGGTGTCCCGTCCACTGAATCACAGTGAGCTGTGCGGCAGGTACACAGGGTCAACAAATCTTGCCCTCTGTGACTCAAGTCACATGAGATGAACAAGGGCGTTCTGAGAGACGGGTACGGAGTGGGAGCGCTCCCTCTCATTCCCGGGGGCAAACGATACGCCCGGGGCCTAGGCCTGGGGGCGGGGACGCGGCTCGGACCAGGGTCCGATGTGCGCCGCGCGGGCGCGGGACTAGCGTTCGGTACGTGCCCAAGACGACCCCCGTAGACCCGGCCCCCCTGCTCACCACCCCCCATCCTGAGGGGGTGAGCGACGACGAGTTCCGGGCCGCCATGTCCCGGCTGACGGCGGGCGTGTGCCTGATCACCGCGCACGAGCCGCCCCTGAGCGCCGACGGACCGCGCGGCGAGGACGTCGGCATGACGGCCACCGCCTTCATGTCGGTCTCCCTGGACCCGCCGCTGGTCCTGGTCAGCGTGCGCGAGGGATCCCGGATGGACGACCTGCTCGCCGAGCAGCCGCTGTGGGCGGTCTCCCTCCTCGCGGACAGCCAGCTCCAGGTCGCGAGCCGCTTCTCGATGAAGGCCCGGATCAGCGACCGGCTGCTGTTCGAGGGTCTGCCGTACGTACGCGGCGCCCTGTCGGGCGCGCCGCTGCTGTCGGGAGCGCTGGCCACCCTGGAGTGCCGCACCGAGTCCCGCGTCACGGCGGGTGACCACACCCTGGTCGTCGGCCGCGTCCTCGGCGCCGCCCTGCCGGTCCCGGAGGCGCCGCCGCTGGCGTACTTCCGCGGCCGCTACCGCCATCTGGCCCCGTAACGCCGGGGCCCGGCTACCAGTCGCGCGAGCTGCGGTTCCGCTTGGTCTCGCCCCGGGCCTTCTTCTCCCGCAGGCGCCGCTCGTTGATGCCCCGGGGGATCTTGGTCGCCCGGCGCGGCTTCGGCGGCGGGGCCGTGGCCTCCGCCAGCAGCGAGGCCAGCCGGACCAGCGCCATCTCCCGGTTGCGGAACTGCGAGCGGTGCTCGGAGGCCCGTACCGTCACCACCCCGTCCACCAGCCGGGACGCGAGCCGTTCCAGCGCCCGCTCCCTCCACACGTCCGGCAGCGCCTTGGTCGCCGCCAGGTCGAACAGCAGCTCCACGCGCGAGTCGGAGGTGTTGACGTGCTGCCCGCCCGGCCCGGAGGAACGCGAGAACCGCCAGGCGAGCTCCGCCTCGGGGAGCACGACGGAACCGCGGATGACATAGGGACCAGGCATGGCCCTATGATCGGCCCCCGACCGCGCCGCCGTCACCCGCATTTCCGGGTCCCGGAACCTCCGCGCCCCCTCCCCGCGTTATGAAGGGCAGCGGTAACTTGACCCCACAAAGCGGTCAAGCGTCGAGGAAGGACACCAGTCAAAATGGCAGTAAGCCTGTCCAAGGGCGGCAACGTCTCGCTCTCGAAGGAGGCCCCGGGCCTCAGCGCCGTCACGGTCGGCCTCGGCTGGGACGTGCGTACGACGACCGGTGTCGACTTCGACCTGGACGCCTCCGCCATCGCGGTCAACGCCACGGGCAAGGTCGTCTCCGACGGCCACTTCGTCTTCTTCAACAACAAGTCCACCCCGGACCAGACCATCGTCCACACCGGTGACAACCGCACCGGCGCGGGCTCGGGCGACGACGAGGCCATCAACGTCAACCTCGCCGGCCTCCCCGCCGACGTGGACAAGATCGTCTTCCCGGTCTCGATCTACGACGCCGAGACCCGCAGCCAGAACTTCGGCCAGGTCCGCAACGCCTACATCCGCGTCGTGAACCAGGCCGGCGGCGCCGAGATCGCCCGCTACGACCTCTCCGAGGACGCGGCCACCGAGACCGCCATGGTCTTCGGCGAGCTCTACCGCAACGGCGCCGAGTGGAAGTTCCGTGCGGTCGGCCAGGGCTACGCCTCCGGCCTCGTCGGCATCGCCCAGGACTTCGGCGTCAACGTCTGACCCGCGTCCCACCGGGCCGAAGCCCCCTCCCGGCCGCTGCCGGGCAGGGGGCTTCGCCACGCCGATGACCCCGAGACGGGCCGGCCCCGCGCGGTGCTGCACCGTGCTGCGCAAGGCCCTGTGGCGGTCAGCGGCACTCCGGGAGCTCGGGCTGCGACACGTGGCCGATGGCCGGGATGTACGCGTGCCCGTTCGGCGCGTCCTGTACCCGCACCTGGTAGTAGCGGTGGCCCTCCAGCCCCGTCTGGTCCGCGTACCACCGCCCGTCACGGACCTCGCACTCCGCCGTGAACACGTCGCCCGGCCAGGCGGCGAGCGCCAGGCGGTTGCCGCCGCCCCGAACGGCACGGGGGTCGATGACCAGGTCGGTGCGGCATTCCGGCGTCCGCAGGCTGAAGTGCGCGCACCCGTTGGGGACGCCCACGTAGACCGCGAGGGGCGGATTCCCGTACCCCTCCACCCCGGCCTCACCCGACGGCGCCGGCTCCCCCGTGCCCAGGCACGCCAGCAGCGAGGCCAAGGACGCGGCCGCCGCCGTCACCAGACGTCTCGCGCGGCCCCTCCGCCGACCCCGCGGCGGCCCGCCCGCCGCCTCCCGTACCCGCGGGATCAGGCTGCGCGCGGTGTGCGTGCCGCGGACCGCGGGGTCCGCGCTCAGGCAGTCGGCGATCAGGGCGGCCCACCCCGGGGGCAGACCGGCTGCGAGCCGCAGGGGGGAGCGTCCCGCCGCGTACTCCACGACGGCCGCCGCCCGGGCCGCCGGGGTGGCCCCGGGGAAGGGCAGCGCCCCGCCGGTGAGGACCTGGTGGGCGGTCACCCCGAACGCCCACACGTCGGCGTCCGGCCGGGTGCGGACCCCCCGCTCGTCGAGCAGGGCCCCGCGCCGCTCGGGCGGCAGGTAGTCGGGGGAGCCCCACGGGGGCGCGTACCCGTGCGTCCCCTCCAGCCGGGCGATCAGGCCGAAGTCGGCCACCCGTACCGAGCCGTCGCGTGACAGGAGGATGTTGGCCGGTTTCAGATCGCCGTGCACCCAGCCCTCGGCGTGCAGGTGCGCGAGCGCGGTGATCACCTCGGTGAGCACTGCTCCCGCGTCCGGCAGCGGCCCCCCGGCGGCGAGGACGTCCCAGAGGCTGCGTTCCGCCCGTTCCATCACCAGGACGACCGCGCCGTCGGCGGCCGGCAGCCCCGGGTCGTCGACGGTCAGCGTGTCGAAGATCCGGATCAGGTGCGGGTGCACCGCCTGGCGGCTGAACTCCGCCTCCCGCCTGGCCGTCGCGGCCAGCTCCCGGGCCTGCCGGGGCGCGAGGCCCTGCGTACCGAGGAACTTCAGGGCGACCTCGTCGCCCCCGGCTCCCCGGGCCGCGTACACGCTGCCCCAGCTCCCCGAGGCGATGTGGCCGGTGACCTCCCAGCCGCCCACCCGGTAGCCGGCCGGCACCCCGGCCTCCTCCGTGCCCCTCACCGCCGGAGCCTGGCCGGCAGCAGCGCCAGGTGCTCCTCGCGCACCAGCCCGAAGCGCAGGGCGAGGCTCACCACCAGCTCCCGCTTCCACTCCAGCCGGCCCCCGGCCTCCCCGGCGGGCTTCACACGGAGCTTGCTGCGGGCGAGGTAGTCGATGTGGAAGCCCACCGCCTGCTCGCTCAGCCCCGCGAGCCGCTCGGCCACCTGCCGGGTCGTCGGGATCACGGTGGCGGACTGGTCCCGCAGCCGCGGCTCGCACAGGGCGACCAGCACCGCGAAGTACGTGGCCGTCTCGTCGAGGCTGAACGCCGCGACCGTGCCCTCCCCGTCCAGCTCCCCGGCCGTCTCGGCGTAGCTGTGCCCGGGCGCGTACACCTGGATGGCGAGACCGCCCGGCGACCGGGTCGGAAGGACCACCCGGGCGAACTCGAACGGCACCGGGGCGCCGATCCGCCGCGGGGCGACGCGGAAGTACTCGCCCGCCCCTTCCGGGTTCTCCACCAGCAGGCTCTGCCCGTACCCGAGGTTGCTCAGGCGCCAGTGGTCCTCGGTGGCGAGGATCTCGCCCGCCAGCCGCGGCACCGCCGGATCGTCGAGCACCAGCCCCACCGGAACCCCGGGAGCACCCCGGCCGAACCGGACCGCCTCCCCGGGCCCGAGCTCCAGCCGCCCGTGCTCCGTGTGCACCACCAGCCCCGCCATGGACGGATCTTGGCATGGTCCGTGCAAGCTCCACGTGAACCGCGTCGCATACAAGCCACCGGCGCCTACGCCTTGGGGCGTCCCTCCCCGTACAGCCACACGTCCCAGACCTTCTTCAGGTCGTGGCCCGTGCGCCGCTGCGCGTACGCCGTGAAGTCCGCGGTGCTCGCGTTGCCGTACCGGTGGTCGGCGGCCCAGCCGCGCAGCAGGTCGAAGAACTTCTCGTCCCCCACCTCCTGCCGGATCCGGTGCAGGACCATCGCACCCCGGTAGTACACGGGCGAGTCGGAGACGTGGTCGGCACCGGGCGGGGCCGCGGGCGGGAACGCGGCCCAGTCCCCGCCGGCCTGGTCGTCGACGGAGGTGTCACCCGCCAGGAACGCCCGGAACCGGCGCTCCGCGCTGATCCCGCCCCGGTCCTCCGACCACAGCCACTCCGCGTACGTGGCGAAGCCCTCGTTGAGCCACATGTCCCGCCAGGACTTCGGCGAGACCGAATTCCCGAACCACTGGTGGGCCAGCTCGTGCAGCACGAGCTCCTCGTCGGGCGCGCCGGAGTAGACGGGCTTGGTCTGCGTCTCCAGCGCGTACTCCAGGGTCCGCGCGGGCATCACGATCGAACCGGCGGTGCCGAAGGGGTACGGGCCGAACTTCGCGCTGCCCCACTCCACGATCTCCGGCAGCCGCTTCAGCGCCGCCTCACTGCCCGCCGCCTCACCGGGAGCGACGGCGTCGTACACCTCGACCCCCGAGGGCGTCCGCCCGGTCGTCACCTTGAACTTCCCGATGGCCACGGTCGCCAGGTAGCTCGCCATCGGCTCCGGGCTGTGCCACGCGAACTCGGTCCGCCCGTCCCCCACCGCCCGGCGGGAGCGCAGCTGCCCGTTGGACACGGCCTCGTACCCGTCCGGGACGGTGACCGTCACGTCGTACGCGGCCTTGTCGCTCGGATGGTGGTTGCCGGGGAACCAGCCCATCGAGCCCACCGGCTCGCCGACGGCGACCGCACCGTCCTCGGCGGTGATCCAGCCCTCGTGCGCCCCGTCCGGATCGACGACCGGCTTCGGCCGCCCGGCGTAGTCCACCGTCGTACGGAAGACCTCGCCCTTCTTCAGGTCCTTGGCCGGGCGCACCGTCAGCTCGTTGCCGGTCCGGTTGTACCGCGCCCGCGCACCCTGCACGTCCACGCCCTCGACCTTGAGCCCGCTCAGATCGAGGTTGAAGGAACTGAGCCCCTGCTCGGCGCGGGCGGTGATGACGGCCGTGCCGTGCAGCTGCCCGTCGGCGGGGTCGTAGGCGAGGTCCAGCGCGTAGTGCTCGACCTGGTAGCCGCCGTTGCCCGCCCGGGGGAAGAACGGATCGCGCAGCCCGGACGCACCGGGCCGCCCCTGCACCGTCGCGCCCGTACATCCCGTCGCGAGGACGAGCAGGGCGGTGACGGCGGGGACGGCCAGGCGCTTGAGTTCCACGCACCGATCCTAAGGAGCGGAGCCCGGACTCACTTCTGCAGGGACTCCACGCCGGCCTTGGCGAACTTCTCGTCCAGGTCGCCGCTGGGGGCGCCGGCCACGCCGATGCCGGCGACCGGGGCGCCGCTCGCCTGCACGGGGGCGCCGCCGCCGAGGAAGAGGGTGCCGGGGATGTCCTTCAGGTTCGGGGCCTGCGCGAGGCGGCCGGCGAGGACCGAGGTCGGGGCGTTCCAGGAGACGGCGGTGAAGGCCTTGCGCTGCGCCGACTCGTAGGACTGCGGGCCCGCACCGTCGCCGCGGAGGGTGACGATGGTGTTGCCGTTGCGGTCGACCACGGCGACGGTGACCTTCTGGTTCTCCTTCTCGGCGGCCTCCAGCGCGGCCTGCGCGGCGCGGGTGGCGGCACCGATGGTGAGGTGCGTGGAGGTGGTGAAGTTCTTGTCCGAGTCCTTCTTGGCCGGCGCGGCGGGGGTGGCGCTGGCGCTGACGGCGCCGAAGGTCCCGGCGCCGAGGACGACGGCGAGGGCGGTACCGGTGAGAACGCGGGTGCGGGTGTTCATTTCAGCTCCTGTTGGGTCGTCGGCTTGGCTCCCTCCAAGCCTCGCCCCGCCCCCCGCCCCGCCCCGTCCCCGTACCGGCTCGCCCGACCGACCGCACCGGTTGACCCGGGGGTCAACCGATCGGCCGATGCGGTGGGGCCGGCCGCCCGTTTCCCTGGTGGGTGACCCCCCTCCCCGCGCGGGGCCGCTGCCCTGGCCGGGCGGGGTGCGGTGCCGCTGCGCGGGGCTGGTCCCCTACCCGCCCTTCCACCGTTCCCAGGGCTCCGCCCTGACCCGCGCCTCAAACGCCGGCGGGGCTGGAGGTGCCGACCGGGGCCGGAAGGTGCCGACCGGGGCCGGAAGGTACCGGCCGGGGGCGGGGACGGGGTGGGGTGTCGTCCGGGACCAAAACGAGATGAATTCGGCGCGCGGTACCCCGTACAAACCGGATCCGGATCGGGCGCCGAACATCGAAGCCCGTCCCGGACGACACCCCACCCCGGCACCGACCCCGGCCCCCGCAGCACGCACCCGCAACCCCGCCCGGCAGGACAACGCCCCTCACCGACAACCGCCCGGCCAGGGCAAAGGCCCGGCCAGGGCTGCGGCAGCATGGACACCACCGACCCACCCCCAGGAGCCACGCCGTGACCCGGCACCCCGCGACCGCACCCGACACCCGCACCCTCGCCGCCGTCATGCACACGGCGTTCTTCCTCCTGCTCGGCGCATCGGTGGCCCGCTTCCTGCTCCGCCACCCCGGCGAACCCCGCACCCCCTGGGTGATCTCCCTCGGCATCGCCCTGGCCCTGCTGTACGTCCTCGGCCCCGCCGTCGGCGTCACCCCGGCCGCCCGGGCCACCGACCAGCCGTCCGCCCCCACCCTGCGCCGCCGCCTCTGGCTCGGCCTCGTCGTCGCCACCTGGGTGGTCCTCGTCGTGCTCGCGCCGAGCTTCGCCTGGTGCGCCGTACCGCTGTTCTTCACCGCCCTGCGCACCCTTCCCCCGCGCGCCGCCGCCGTCCTGGTCGCCGTACTCACCGTCTTCGTCGTCGCGGCCCAGATGAAGCTCTCCACCGCCTTCGACCCCAACCTCCTCCTGGCCCCGCCCGCCATCGCCGCCCTCGCCACGGCCGTCTTCGTCCACATGGAGCGCCAGGCCCGTGCCCAGCGCGCGCTGATCGACGACCTGATCCGCACCCGCCGGGAACTCGCCGCCACCGAACGCCGCGAAGGCACCCTCGCCGAACGGCAGCGGCTGTCCATGGAGATCCACGACACCCTGGCCCAGCACCTGTCCAGCCAGCAGATGCTGCTCCAGGCCGCCGACCGCACCTGGGACAGCGACCCGGCCACCGCCCGCGCGCACGTCCGCACCGCAAACGGCATCGCGGCCCGCGGCCTCGCCGAGGCCCGCCGCCTGGTCCACGACCTGGCCCCGCCCGAGCTGGACAACGGCGCCGGCCTCGCCGAGGCCCTGCGCGCCCTGGACGCCGGCCCCGGCGTCGAGGTCCGCTTCCACCTGGAGGGCGTACCCACCCCCCTCCCGGACCGCACCGAATCGGCGCTCCTGCGCATCGCCCAGGGCGCCCTGGCCAACATCCGCGAGCACGCGCACGCGCACACCGCCGCCCTCACCCTCAGCTTCCTCGGCGACCAGGTGGTCCTGGACATCGCGGACGACGGATCCGGCTTCACCGACGCCACCGGCGGCGACCCCGGCCGCGGCCACGGCCTCCCGGCCATGCGCGCCCGCGTGCGCCAGCTCGGCGGCACCCTGACGATCGAATCCACCCCCGGCGAGGGCACCGTCCTCTCCGCCTCAATCCCCCTGGAGCCCACAGGATGACGACGATCCTCCTCTGCGACGACCACGTGGTGGTCCGCGCCGGACTCCTCGCGCTCCTCGGCAGCGAGCCGGACATCGAGGTGCTCGGCGAGGCCGGCAGCGGCGAGGAGGCGGTCGCGCTGGCCGCCAAGCTCCGGCCGGACGTGGTCCTGATGGACCTCCAGCTCGGCGAGGGCATCGACGGCGTCGAAGCCACCCGCCGCATCACGGCCCTCCCCCAGCCGCCGCACGTCCTGGTCCTCACCACGTACGACACGGACGCGGACATCACCCGGGCGATCGGCGCGGGCGCGACCGGCTACCTGCTGAAGGCGGAACGCCCCGAGGAGCTGTTCGCCGCCATCCACTCGGCGGCGGCCGGCCGCACCACGCTGTCCGCGCCCGTCGCGAGCCGGGTCATGGCCCACATGCGCGGTACGCGGCCCACCCTCACCGACCGCGAACTCGACATCCTGGGCCAGCTGGCCCGGGGCCTGGGCAACCGCGACATCGCCCGCGCGCTGTTCATCAGCGAGGCCACGGTCAAGACCCACCTGGGCCGCATCTACGACAAGCTCGGCGTCGACACCCGCGCGGGCGCGGTGGCGGTGGCCAAGGAGCAGCGCCTGCTGCCCTCCTAGTCCGGCCGGCCGCCGCCGGCACGCTCGGCCAGCCGCCGCTGCCACTCCTCCATCGACCGCCGCAGGGACTCGTTCACGAGCGTGAGCAGCTCGACGGAGGACTCGAAGCGCGCGCCCGCCGGGGTCGCGGCGCCGAAGATCTCGGCGCCTCGCTGCGACTCCGCCACCAGCACGTCGTTCATCCGGGCGGCCGCCAGCAGCGACCGCAGCCACAGCTCGTCGTCGATGGCGTAGCGCTCGCGGCGCGCGCCGGGGGTCCGTTCCCGCCTGAGCATCCCCTGCTGTTCGAGCCAGGTGACGGCGTGCGAGACGGACGCCGGGCTGACGTGGAGCCGCTCGACCAGCTCGGCAGCGGTGAGCGCGCCCGAGTCGGTGGTGTAGAGGCAGGCCAGCACCCTGGAGACCATCGGGGGCAGCCCCTGCTGGGCCAGCAGCCCGGTGAAGGACTCCGTGAACTCCCGCACCGCCTGCGGGTCCCGCCCGTGGCCGCCGTCCGCGGTCTGCGGCACCGTCGGCCGCGCCGGCTGCTTGCGGCGGCGCGCACGGTCCCGGGTGGCGTCCTGCGCCCGCTCCGCCCCGTACTCCTCGGGCCCGCCGTTGCGGATGACCTCCCGCATGACGGTCGAGGCGGGCCGCCCCAGCCGGCGGCCGATCTCCGTGTATCCGAGGCCTTCGGCCAGCCACGCGGCGATGTTCCGGCGGTCCTCGCCGGTGAGCCGTCCTCCGGGCATCGGCACCCGCCTCCCCTCGTCGACACGCGCAGTATGCATCCGCACCAACCCCATTGCAATTCGCCCCTCCGGCCGCCATTGCGTTCACCTCCACCATCATTGCAATGTCAATCCCTCAACCCCCAATCCATCAGGTCAAGTCGACCACGGCATTCGTTGACGGATCCATAAACGCAATGTAGCTTCGAGCGAGTTCAGCAGTTCCAAAACATTCACGGGGAGATCGACCATGGGACAGAGCAGCGGATTCTCCGAGGCGGGCCTGCGCAGGATGCGCGACGTCCTGACCCGGCACGTCGACTCGGGGAAGATCCCCGGAGTCGTCGCCCTCGTCAGCCGCGGCGCCGAGACGCACGTCGAGGCGATCGGTACGACGCACCACGACGGCGGCGCGCCGATGCGCCGCGACACGATCTTCCGGATGGCGTCCACGTCCAAGCCGGTCGCGATGGCCCCGGTGATGGCCCTCCTCGACGAGTGCGGACTGCGCCTGGACGACCTCGTGCAGGAATGGCTGCCCGAGCTCGCCGACCGCCAGGTCCTGACGCGGCCCGACGCCCCGCTCGACGAGACCGTGCCGGCGAAGCGGCCGATCACCGTACGGGACCTGGTCACCTCCACCTTCGGGCTCGGCGTCGACCTGTCGACGTTCGGCTCCCCGATCCAGGTCGCCCTCCAGGAGAAGGCCGTCTTCAGCCAGGGCGTGGACCCGGCACCCGAGCAGGACGAGTGGATGCGCCGCCTCGGCGAGCTCCCGCTGATGTACCAGCCCGGCGAGCAGTGGGGCTACCACATCAGCCACGACGTCCTCGGCGTGCTCGTCTCCCGGGTCACGGGCAAGCCGTTCGAGACCGTCCTGCGCGAACGCGTCCTCGACCCGCTGGGCATGAAGGACACCGGCTTCCACGTCCCCGGCGACAAGATCGACCGACTGCCCCCCTGCTACGCCCCCAACCCGATGACCGGCGAGTTCATGGTGTGGGACGAGGCCGAGGGCGGCCGCTACAGCCAGGCCCCGCGGTTCCAGTCCGGCGGCGGCGGCCTGGTCTCCACCGTCGACGACTACCACGCGTACTTCCGGATGCTCCTGAACCAGGGCACGCACGGGACCGAGCGCATCCTGTCCCGGCCCGCCGTCGAGCTGATGACCACCAACAGCCTCACGGCAGAGCAGGAGAGCGCCCGCTCCGCCCTGGCCCGCGGCGCCGTCCACGTGTCCTTCGGCCAGGGCCAGCAGGGCGGCTGGGGCTTCGGCATGGCGGTCCGCACCTACCGCGGCGACTACGCGCCCGTCGGCCAGTTCGGCTGGGACGGCGGCACCGGCACCTCGGCCTACGCCGACCCGCACAACCAGCTCACCGGCATCCTCCTGATGCAGGTGGGCCTGTCCACCCCGGCCCCGGCCCGAGTCATCCACGACTTCTGGACGACGACGTACCAGGCCCTGGACAGCTGACCCGGCCAGCCCCGCCCCCAGCCCCCGAGGGGGTCCGGGGGCGGAGCCCCGGGGAACGGGGGAAGGGCGGGCAGGGGACCGGCCCCGCGCAGCGGCAGCCCCCACCGCCCGGCCAGGGCAACGGCCCGGATCCGGACAGTCCGCCCCGCTCTTCGGACAACCCCCTGCCGCACACCTGCCCCACCCCCGCCCCCAATGGCACGCTCGGCCCCGCCGCCACCCCGGCCACCGCGAAGGAGCCCGCGTGTCACACCCCCACCGCCCCCGCCGCCGCCTCGCCCTCACCGCCGCCACCGCCGCCCTGCTCGGCGCGACCGCCCTCTCGGCCACCACCCCCGCCACCGCAGCCGCAGCCAACGCCGCGGCAACCGGCGGAGCCACCGGCACGGGCCTCACCCAGTACTCCGGCACCGTCCCCCTCGGCACCACGTACACCGGCACCGCCTACCAGCTCCAGGACCCCACCCGCGGCGGCCAGCGCACCCTCGACGCCCTCGGCCAGACCAACAACCCCGGGGTCCCCTTCAACGACGCCGACAACACCTGGGGCGACGGCACCCCCTCCCACCGCCAGACCGCGGCCGCCGACGTCCACTACGCCACCGCCGTGACCTGGGACTTCTACAAGGCGGCCTTCAACCGCAGCGGCGTCCGCGGCGACGGCATCGGCACCACCTCCCGCGTCCACTACGGAAGCGGCTTCGGCAACGCCTTCTGGAGCGACAGCTGCGCCTGCGTCACGTACGGCGACGGCAGCACCCCCGGACGCCCGCCGACCTCCCTCGACGTCGTCGGCCACGAACTGGCCCACGGCCTGACCGCCTCCACCGCCCGCCTCGGCTACGGCGGCGAGCCCGGCGCGCTCAACGAGGGCACCTCGGACATCCTCGCCACCGCCGGCGAGTTCTTCGCGGAGAACAAGGCCGACCCCGGCGACTACCTCCTCGGCGAGCGCGTCTTCGACGGCCCGCCCCGCCGCATGGACCGCCCCAGCGCCGACGGCGTCTCCCGCGACTACTGGTCGCCCGACATCGCCGGCCTCGACCCGCACGCCGGCTCCGGCCCCGCCCGCCACTTCTACTACCTCCTCGCCGAGGGCAGCGGCCCCAAGGTCATCGACGGCGTCGCCTACGACTCCCCCACCCACGACGGCTCCAAGCTCCTCGGCATCGGCCGCGACAAGGCCACCCGCATCTGGTACCGGGCGCTCACCCTCTACATGCGCTCCACCACCAACTACGCCGGCGCCCGCACCGCCACCCTCCGCGCCGCGGCCGACCTCTACGGCCCCTCCGCCCCCGAGACCGCCCGCGTCGCCGCCGCCTGGACCGCCGTGAACGTCCGCTGACCCCACCCGCACCGACCGGCCCCGGACCGCCCCCCGCGCCGGGAGAGGCACACCCGTGACACCATCGGGAACGTGCTCGACATCGGCTACTCCCTCTCCCGGCGCTTCCCCGACCCCCCGCAGACCGACTACCGCTCCGCGGACGTCCACACCCTGCGACACGACCTGTTCTGCGGCGACGTCTACCTCGCCGACACCGAGAAGGACACGGAAGTGTCCACAGCCTGGGGATGGGTACCCGTACTCGACTTCGCCTGGGCGCTGTGCGACATCGTCGAGCAGCTCGACGACGACCCCCGCGGCAGCCGCTCCGCCAACCGCCAGTACGCCGAACTCGACTTCACCGAGTCCGCCGACCGCATGCTCTTCGAACGCCGCTTCGGCTGGGTCGACATCGAAGCCGACTGGATGGCCCCCGAGGAAGAACCCCTCACCTTCAGCCACCGCCTGCTGCGCCGCGAAGCCCGCGACTTCCTCCACGACCTGATCGCCGACCTCGTCGACATGCACGAGGGCCTCGGCGACAACCCGGTCATCTGGACGCTCCAGTCCCGCTTCCCCCGCGTACCCGCCTGAGCGGTACCCGCCCGAACCGTCCGCTCCCCCGCCCGGGGGAGCCGGACCACCCCCCTCGGCCCGCTGAAGCGGCCCCCAACTCCGCCCGCCGACCGGGCACGGCGTTGGATACCCTCTCCCGGTTGGCTTCAGGCGTCGGCAGGCTTTGAACTGCCTGATGGGGGACGGTTTTTTCATGAGCGGCACACATCCGGCCGAACTCTTCCAACCGCTCGGGCAGGACGACCCGGCCACCGTGGGCGGCTACCGGCTCAGCGCCGTGCTCGGCGCGGGCGGCATGGGCAAGGTGTACCTCTCGTACACGCTGGGCGGACGGCCCGTCGCCCTCAAGGTGATCCGGCCCGAGTTCAGCGAAGACCCCGAGTTCCGGCGGCGGTTCCAGCAGGAAGTACGCGCCGCACAGCGGGTGCAGGGCCTGTACACGGCCCCCGTCATCGACTTCGACACCGACGGCGCACAGCCCTGGCTGGCCACCGCCTACGTCCCGGGCCCCTCCCTCGCGCACGCCGTCTCCGGCCACGGCCGGCTGCCGCTGCGCAGCGTCCTGCTGCTGACCATCGGGGTCGCCGAGGCCCTGCACGTCATCCACGGCGCGGACATCGTCCACCGCGACCTGAAGCCGGCGAACGTGCTCCTCGCCTCCGACGGCCCCCGCGTCATCGACTTCGGCATCGCCCGCGCCGCCGACGCCACCTCCCTCACCAGCAGCGGCGTCAGCGTCGGCACGCCCGCCTTCATGGCGCCGGAGCAGGCCTCCACCGGCACGGTCACCGCCGCCACCGACATCTTCGCCCTCGGCCAGATCATCGCCTTCGCGGCGATCGGCGCCCCCGCGTACGGCGACGGGAACTCGCACGCGATCCTCTACCGCATCGTGCACGAGGACCCCGACCTCAGCGCCCTGCCCGCCGAGCTGAAGCCCCTCGTGACCCGCTGCCTGAGCCGCGACCCCGCCGGACGGCCCACCCTCACCGAGATCATCGAAATGTGCCACGCCCTCTCCCCCGCGCCGCTGCGCCAGGGCGAGGACTGGCTCCCCAAGGCCGTCGCCGGTTCCATCACCGAACGCCTGCGCCTGCCCGAACCGGCCAGGACCCCGCCGCCGCAGCCCGCCGCCGCGCCCACCCCGACCGAACTCTCCGCGCCCCCGCAGCCGGCCACCGCCCCGGCGCGGCCCGCCCAGCCGGCCGAGTTCCCGCTCCAGCCCCCGGCCCCCGCGTACGCGCCGACGCAGACGGCCCCCGCCGCCCCGGCGATGGCCCCGGGCTACCCCACCCCACCGCCCGGCTACCAGACGCCCCCGCCCGGGTACCAGAACCCGCAGCCCGGCTACCAGACGCCCCCGCCCGGCTATCAGACCCCGCCGCCCGGATACCCGTCCGCCGCCCCGCAGAACTCCAAGCCCAACGGGCGGATCATCGCCGGAGCCGTCATCGGCGCGGTCATCGGCATCGCCGTCATCGTCTCCCTGCTCCCCGACGGCTCCGCCAAGGACAGGAAGACCAGCGCCGGCAGCAGCCGCTCCAACGGCGGCAACAGCGGCACCGCCACCGCCCCCAGCCCCGGGAGCTCTGCCGCCCAGAACAAGAACCAGAAGCGGCCCGACCCCACCCCCGCCTCGTACCAGGGCATCGACATCACGGCCGACTACCAGGTCATGCTCGCGGACAACCCGCCCCGCCCCACCTCAGGCGGCAGCAACGGCGTGCACTACAACCACGGAGACCTCTTCTACTCCTCCGACGTGATCATCGGCAAAGAACTCGGCACCGACAACGGCAAGCTCGTCGTGCTGAACAACGCCCAGAAGGGCTCCCTGGAAACCTGCCGCACGGAGACCCGCTACACCGAGAAGATCAAGCTCGACCAGCTCGGCGACGGCACCGAGATCTGCGTGCTCAGCGACGCGGGACACATCGCGGTGGTCACCTACCGCGGCAGGTCCGACACCAAGGACGCCAGCAACTACATCACCGTCGACCTCACGGTCTGGCGCAACGCCGAGGACCCGAAGAAGCACTGACACCGCCCCGGCGCCCGGCCCGTACGACACCCGTCCGTACGGGCCGGACCCGTTCAGGGGGTGGTGTCTCCGCTACCCCACCACCCGCAGCCCCAGGTGCGCCGCCAGCGACGGCGCCAGCTCGAACAGCTGCCCGGGACTGATCACCGCCCCCGCCAGCGCCTCCACCCCCCGCGCGATCCCCAGCTCCGCGGCGCCCCGCAGATCCACCTCCGCCAGCCGCGCCCCCGTGAAGTCCACGCCCCGCACGACACAGTCCCGGAACTCCACCCGCTCCAGCACCGCACCCCCGAAGTCCGGCTCCACCAGCACGCACCCCTCGAACACCACGTCCCGCAGCCGCGCCGCCCGCAGGTTCAGGTAGTCGATCTTGCCGCCGCGTACGAGGACCCGCTCCAGCACCGCCCCGTGCAACTGCACCCCGCCGAGCCGCGCCTCCACCAGCTCGACATCCCGCAGCGAAGCCCCCGACAGGTCGGCCCCCACGCCCCGGACGCCCTCCAGCACCGAATCCAGGAACCGCGCCTTCGCCAGACCCGCCCCGTCCAGCCCGCACCGCCGCAGCGCGCAGTCCATGAACCGCGCCCCGACGCCCTCCTGCCCCGCCAGATCCAGGTCCGCGAACTCCAGCCCGTCGTAATCCCCGTCCGGCTCCAGCCCACCGCCCTCCCACACCACCAGCTCCGGCAGCCGCACCTCCGGCCGCCGCGCCTCCGCCACCTTCACCTTCGCCTGCCCGTTCCGCGCCATGGGCCCATCGTGGCCCACGGCACCGACAACGGCCCCGCTATCCCGCCCCGCCCAGCCGCGCCAGCGCCCCGTCCGTCAGCCGGTACACCGACCACTCCTCCTGCGGCCGCGCACCCAACGCCTCGTAGAACGCGATCGTCGGCGCGTTCCACTTCAGCACCGACCACTCCAGCCGCTCGTACCCGCGCTCCACACACGTCCGCGCCAGCTCCGCCAGCAGCGCCTTCCCGTACCCGCCCCCGCGCCCGCCCGGCCGCACGTACAGGTCCTCCAGATAGATCCCGTGCACCCCGCGCCACGTCGAGAAGCTCAGGAACCACACCGAGAAGCCCACCACCTCCCCGGCGTCCGTCTCCGCGACGTGCGCGAACGCCGCCGGGTGCTCACCGAACAGCGCCTCGCGCAACTGCTCCGGCGTCGCACGCGCCTCGTGCGGCACCTTCTCGTACTCCGCCAACTCGCGGATCATGGCGTGGATTTCGGCAACGTCGTCAACAACGGCAGCACGGATCATCCCGCCACCCTAAGGGCCGTCCCGCAGGCCCGCCCCTCACCGCCCCAGCAGCAGCCCCGCCACCGCCACCTCACGCCGCGGCAGCCGCCGGCAGCCCTCCTCCACCTCCCACAGACAGTTCTGCAGCACCCGGCCCAGCGTCCACGCACGCGCCCGCGCCCGGTCCGTCCCCACCGCCTCCGTGAGCAGGTCGAACCGCCACCGCACGTCCCGCTCCCGGTACTCGTTCACCAGCGACGGCAGCAGCTCGAAACCCGGATCCCCGGCCAGCGGCTTCGGGTCGATCGCCAGCCACGGCTCGCGCTCCCCCGCCAACACGTTCCCGAAGTGCAGGTCCCAGTGCAGCAGCCGGTCACCCGGCTCCCCCGCCACCTCCGCCAGCGCCCCCGCACAGGCCCGCAGCACCCGCCGGTCCGCCGCCGAAGCCAGCCCGGCCGCCGCCTCCGGCACCCGCTCCAGCATCCCCGCCGCGATCCCCCCGAGCCCCCGCAGCCCCTCCGGCGCCGGTACCGCGCACAGCCGCGCCAGCAGCTCCCCGATCACCCCCACCGCCGCCCGCGCGTCCCGCCGCGCGAGCCCCGACAGGGGCCGCTTCTCGTCCAGCCGCTCCAGCAGCAGCGTGCCCGTCGGCGCGTCGTACTCCAGCAGCCGTACGCTGCCCCGCCCGCCCCACGCCCGCAGCGCGAGCGGCTCCCCCGCCGTCTCCTCGTCAGGGGTCAGCACCTTCAACGCCGCCGCCGTACCGTCCGCCCGCTCCACCGGCAGCACCACCGCCGTCATGCCGCGCATCCCCGGCCCGGTCACCCGCAGCCCCCAGCGCTCCAGGAACGCCTCCACCACCCGGACACCCCTCCCCGAACCGGTACGAACCCCAAGCCACCCTACGGCGGACGACCCCGCCCGCACATCGAACATCCCGCCGCGCAACCGGCCCCCGGCCACGACATCCGGTCCCTGGACACCCCCGCGCGACCCCGTGTACCAACTCCCCCATGACGATCAACGGCGGTATCTCCTTCTGGTACGCGACCGACACGACGGCCCACCAGCCACCCCGCGCGCCCCTCACCACCGACGCCACGGCAGACGTCGTCATCGTCGGCGGCGGCTACACGGGCCTGTGGACCGCCTACTACCTCAAGCGCGCCGCCCCCGACCTCCGCGTCACCGTCCTGGAGCAGAAGTTCTGCGGCTACGGCGCCTCCGGCCGCAACGGCGGCTGGCTCTACAACGGCATCGCCGGCCGCGACCGCTACGCCGCCCTGCACGGCCACGAAGCCGCCCGCCGCCTCCAGCACGCCATGAACGACACCGTCACCGAAGTCATCGACGTGGCGGCCAAGGAAGACATCGACGCCGACGTCCACCGCGGCGGAGTCCTCGAAGTCGCCCGCACCCCCGCCCAGCTCACCCGCCTCAAGGCCTTCCACACCGCCGAACTCTCCTTCGGCGAAACCGAGCGCGAGCTGTACGACGCCCCCGCCACCCGCGCCCGCATCGACATCGCCGACGCCGTCGGCTCCAGCTGGACACCCCACGGCGCCCGCATCCACCCCCTCAAGCTCGTCCGCGGCCTCGCCGCCGCCTGCGACCGCCTCGGCGTCGTGATCCACGAATCCACCCCGGTCACCGAGATCGCCCCCCGCCGCGCCGTCACCCCCTACGGCACCGTCCGCGCCCCGTACGTCCTGCGCTGCACCGAGGGCTTCACCGCCGCCCTCAAGGGCCAGAAGCGCACCTGGCTCCCCATGAACTCCTCGATGATCGTCACCGCCCCCCTCCCGCCGTCGGTCTGGTCCCAGCTCAACTGGCAGGACGCCCCGCTCCTCGGCGACATGGCCCACGCCTACATGTACGCCCAGCGCACCGCCGACGACCGCATCGCGATCGGCGGCCGCGGGGTCCCGTACCGCTTCGGCTCCCGCACCGACAACGACGGCCGCACCCAGCCGGCCACCATCACCGCCCTCACGACCCTCCTCACCACCTTCTTCCCCCTCCTCACCGGCACTCCGATCACCCACGCCTGGTCGGGAGTCCTCGGCGTCCCCCGCGACTGGTGCGCCACGGTCACCCTGGACGCCACCACCGGCCTGGGCTGGGCCGGCGGCTACGTCGGCTCGGGCGTGGCCACCGCCAACCTCGCCGCCCGCACCCTGCGCGACCTGGTCCTCGGCGACCGCACGGAGCTGACCACCCTCCCCTGGGTCCACCACCGCGTCCGCCGCTGGGAGCCGGAACCCTTCCGCTGGCTCGGCGTCCACGCCCTCTACGCCGCCTACCGCGAGGCGGACCGCCGCGAAACCACCACCCACCGCCCCACGACGACCCCCCTGGCCCGCCTGGCCAACCGCGTCTCGGGCCGCGACTGACCGGTCCCCGGACATGCGGAAGGCCCCGGACCGATACGGTCCGGGGCCTTCACCAGCAGAGCCCCCTGTCGGGTTCGAACCGACGACCCCCGCTTTACAAGAGCGGTGCTCTGGCCAGCTGAGCTAAGGAGGCAGGGCCGCCATCACTCTACACAGCGGGCTCTTCCCCGAGCCATCACGTTAACGCCCCCGAGGGGAAAGGGATGAGCGAACCGGACCGGCGGTCGGGGCAGTGCGGGGGCTGACAGAAGCGGTTCCGCCAGGTAGCGTCGGGCGGAGTCCAGTCGACTGGACTAGACCTTCCACTCGGATCGTCCGGCACGTTCCTGCCGGTAGAAGGGATTCACAACCATGGCTTCTGTCACCTTCGACAAGGCGACCCGCCTCTACCCGGGCGGCGACAAGCCCGCCGTCGACCAGCTGGAGCTGGAGATCGAGGACGGCGAGTTCCTCGTCCTCGTCGGCCCCTCCGGCTGCGGCAAGTCCACCTCCCTGCGCATGCTCGCGGGCCTGGAGGACGTCAACGGCGGCGCCATCCGCATCGGTGACCGCGACGTCACGCACCTGCCGCCCAAGGACCGGGACATCGCGATGGTGTTCCAGAACTACGCGCTGTACCCGCACATGACCGTCGCCGACAACATGGGCTTCGCGCTCAAGATCGCCGGTGAGGACAAGGCCACCATCCGCCGCAAGGTGGAGGAGGCGGCCAAGATGCTGGACCTGACCCAGTACCTCGACCGCAAGCCCAAGGCGCTCTCCGGCGGTCAGCGCCAGCGCGTCGCCATGGGCCGGGCCATCGTGCGCAAGCCGCAGGTGTTCCTCATGGACGAGCCGCTGTCGAACCTCGACGCCAAGCTCCGCGTGTCCACCCGTACGCAGATCGCCGCGCTCCAGCGCGACCTCGGCATCACCACCGTGTACGTCACCCACGACCAGGTCGAGGCCATGACGATGGGCGACCGCGTGGCCGTACTGAAGGACGGGCTGCTCCAGCAGGTCGACACCCCGCGCAACATGTACGACCGGCCGGCGAACCTCTTCGTCGCCGGGTTCATCGGCTCGCCCGCCATGAACCTCGTCGAGGTGCCGATCACCGACGGCGGCGTGAAGTTCGGCGAGAGCGTGGTCCCGGTGTCGCGCGAGGCGCTGTCCGCCGCCGCCGACTCGGGCGACAAGACCGTCACCGTCGGCGTGCGCCCCGAGCACTTCGACATCGGCGACACCGGTGGCCTGACCATCACCGTGAACGTGGTCGAGGAGCTGGGCGCCGACGGGTACGTGTACGGCAGCCGCGACGGCCAGGACATCGTGGTGCGCGTCAACGGCCGCCAGGTGCCCGAGAAGGGCTCCTCGCTGCACGTGGTGCCGCGTCCGGACGAAATCCATGTTTTCTCGACGTCTTCGGGTGCACGGCTCTCCAACTGAGTGACGGGCAGGGGCGTTCCGCCAAGGGGCGCCCCTGCCGCGGCAGTTGCCGGGAGGGGCTCCGCGAACCCCTCCAGACCGGGCCATTCGGCCGCACTCGTCAACCCTTAAATCGAAAAGCCACGTCGAACCATCCCCCGACCGGGTGACTGAATGTCGCCAAATCCTCACCGAGCGCTACTCTCGCCCTCGTGACCCACACTGCCCGCCGAATCGGCCGTTCCCTCGCCCTGGTCCTGCCCGTCGTCCTGGTCCTGTCCGGGACCCTCGCGGTCACCATGGTCCCCTGGGCGGACAACTCCTCCCAGATCCTGACCGCCTCCGCCGAGGACGTCTCCGTCCCGAAGAAGCCGGCCGCGCCCCAGGACCTGCTGCGCGACAAGCTCCTCGGTGAGCTCCAGCAGGGCGAGCAGCCGGGTGCCGTGCTCACGCACCTCCAGCAGGAGGTGAACGGGCGGCCGTCGCTGGCGGAGCACTGCGTGAGCATCGCGCGGGCGCTGGGCCGGGCCGCCGTGGAGGCGTACGGGCCGACGAAGGCCCAGTCCTACGCGCGCCCCGTGTGCGACACCTCGTACGCGACGGGCGTCGCCTCGATGGGCTGACGGCCCGTCGCGCCTGCCCCGTTCGGGGCGGGGGCCGTCCCTACGCTGGCGGCCATGACCGAGATCGGCCCCGAACCACCCCAATCCACCGATGACGCGGCCGCGTTCCCGGCCCCTCCCACCCAGGCTGTCGTCCTGGCGGGCGGGCAGGGGTCGCGGCTGCGGCCGTATACGGACGACCGGCCGAAGCCGATGGTGGAGATCCCCGGTACCGGACTGCCCATCATCGGGCACCAGTTGGCGTGGCTGGCGGCCGAGGGGGTGACCGACGCGGTGGTGTCCTGCGGGCATCTGGCGGAGGTGCTCCAGGAGTGGCTGGCGGGGGCCGTGCTGCCGTTGCGGGTGACGACGGTGGTGGAGGAGGAGCCGCTGGGGCGCGGGGGCGGGCTGAAGTTCGCGGCGCGGCGGCTGCCGCGTCCGGACCGGGCCTGGTACGCGACGAACGGCGACGTGTGGACGCGGTTTCCGCTGCGGGAGATGGCGGCGTTCCACGTGGAGCGGGAGGCGGTGGCGACGCTGGCGCTGGCGCGGCCGCGGATGCCGTGGGGGGTGGTGGAGATGAACGGGTTCGGGCAGGTGCTGGACTTCGTCGAGGCTCCGCCGTCGCCGTATCCGATCAACGCCGGCGTGTACGTCTTCGCTCCCGGATTCGCTTCGCTGCTGCCGGACTCGGGGGACCACGAGCGGACGACGTTCCCGCGGCTGGCGCGGGAGCGGCGGCTGGCGGGCTTTCCGCTGCCGCAGGGGGCGTACTGGCGGGCGATCGACACGGCGAAGGACTTGACCGAGGCCGCGCGGGAGTTGGCGGCCCAGGGCGCCGTCTGAGCGGTTTCCGTGTTGCTACGTCGCCCCGTGCGGCCGGCGGCGTGCGGAAGGGCCCGGTGCGCCGTACGCGCGCCGGGCCCTTCGGCCGGTGGGTGCCGCTCAGCCCAGGAGGCCGCCGACGAGGCCGGGCTTCTTGGCCGTGGTGTCGCCGCCGGAGCCGCTGCGGGTCCCGGAGGAGGTGGCCGGCGGCTGCTGCGGGCTGGACTGCTTCGGGGTGCTGCTGCGCGGGGCCTGGCTGCCGCTGCCGGAGCTCTTGGTGGCGCTGGGCGCTCCGGAGCCGGTCGTGGAGCTGTCGCGGGTCGGGGCGCTGCTGCCGGTGCGGCCGGACTTGGCGGCGGGCTCGGAGGGCGCGGCGGAGGGTGAGGCCTGCTTCGAGGGCTGCTGCTGCCTGCCGGGGGCGGGCTGCTTGGCGGGGGCCTGCGGGAGCGGGCTGCCGGGGAGGTAGTTGCTGGGGGCCTGGCCGGGGCCGGGGACGGTGACGACGGTGGAGGAGCGGACGGCTCCGCCGAGGAGGGAGCCGATGAGGAGGGTGAGTCCGCAGACGACGGTGGCCATGACGGCGCCGCGCCGCAGGACGCGGCGGCGCAGCCGCCAGATCTCGGAGCGGGGGCCGAGGGTGCGCCAGGCTTCGCCGGACAGGCGTGCGTCGAGGGAGTAGACGGGCGCGCCGGCGATGACCAGCGGGCTCCAGGCGGCGAGGTAGATGATGTCGGGGGCGTCGTAGGCGGGGACGGTCTTCCAGCTGACCGTCATGAGGAGTGCGGCGGAGAGCAGGGCGCCGATGCAGGCGGCGAAGCGCTGCCAGAGGCCGAAGACGGTCAGGACGCCGACGATGACCTGGAGGAAGGCGACGCTGAGGCCGGCTCCGACGGGGTGGGCGAGCGCGAAGTCGCGCAGGGGTTCGGCCAGGGCCCAGGGGTGCAGGGTCTGGAGCCAGGTGACCATGGAGCCGCGTTCGCCGCCGTCGAAGTAGACGGGGTCGCAGAGTTTGCCCATGCCGGCGTAGATGGAGATGAAGCCGAGGAAGACGCGCAGGGGGAGCAGTACGACGCCGAGGTTCATGCGGCGGCCGGGGTAGTAGGAGGCCTGGCCGCGGGCGTCGGGGGCGGGGCGCCGGCTGTCGGGGCCCGGGTGGTCGCCGTCGTGCGCGTCGTAGCGGTCGTAGGGCTGGTAGGGCTCGCGCGGGAGGTCGCGTACGGCGGCGAGGGGGCGGGTCTCGTCGGGGTCGCCGTAGGTGCGCTGGCCGATGACGGTGGGGGTGGCGAGGGTGTCCTCGCCCAGGTCGTGTGCCAGGTCGACCCGGGGGATGGTCTGGGTGGCGGCTCCGCCGTCGTAGTCGTCGTGGCCGCGGCCTGCTTCGCGTACGGCCTGGAGGAGTCCTCCCATGGCCGCGGCGTCGCCGGGGGCGGACTTGCCGCTCCAGACGACGGGTGCGCGGCGGCGGGAGGCTCCGGCGGTCGCGACGGCGGCGGCGCCGAGGAGGGGCGCGCGGCCGGGGGCTTTCGCGGGCTTGGAACGCGCGCTCGGGCTCGGTGCGAGCCGCACGCGGAAGCTGGCGTGGTTGACGATGACCTGTGCGGGGTCGCACGGCACCTTGACCATGCTCAGCGCGGGCTGGTCGTCGAACCCTGACGTTCTGGTGTCCACACTCATCTAACCGAGTGATGAGTGTTTAGGACACTGCCTTGACACGAGGGATCTGTCCGAGACCCGTCAAGATCAAGTCGCCCCGCCCGTGACGGGCGGGGCGACACGCTCACGGGTCATCCCCCGTGGGCCAAGTGGATCAAGCGCCTGCGGCCGTCCGGGTCAGATGCGGCCGCGCTGGGCGCGCTTGCGGGCGGCCTCGTAGAGGACGACGCCGGCGGCGACACCGGCGTTGAGGGACTCGGCGCCGCCGGGCATCGGGATGCGGACGAGGTAGTCGCAGTTCTCGCCGACGAGGCGGCCGAGGCCCTTGCCCTCGGAGCCGACGACGATGACGACCGGGCCGGAGAGGGCGTCGAGGTCCTGGACCTCGTGGGTGCCCTCGGCGGCGAGGCCGACGACCGCGATGCCGGCCTTCTTGTAGTCCTGGAGGGCGCGGGTGAGGTTGGTGACGCGGGAGACCGGGGTGCGGGCGGCGGTGCCGGCCGAGGTCTTCCACGCGCCGGCGGTCATGCCGGCGGCGCGGCGCTCGGGGATGACCACGCCGTGGCCGCCGAAGGCGGAGACGGAGCGGACGATCGCGCCGAGGTTGCGGGGGTCGGTGACGCCGTCGAGGGCGACGATGAGGGGGTCCTCGCCGTTGTCGTGGGCGGCGTCGGTGAGGTCCTCGGGGTGGGCGTACTCGTACGGCGGGACCTGGAGGACCAGGCCCTGGTGGTTGAGCCCGTTGGTCATCCGGTCGAGTTCGGGGCGCGGGGCTTCCATCAGGTTGATGTTGCCGCGCTCGCCGGCGAGCTTGAGGGCCTCGCGGACGCGCTCGTCGTTGTCGATGAACTGCTGGACGTAGAGGGTGGTGGCGGGGACGCCGTCGCGCAGGGCCTCGAAGACCGGGTTGCGGCCGACGACCATCTCGCTGGTGCCCTTGGGGCCGCCGCGGCGGGGGGCGGGGCGGCGCTTGGCGGCCTGGCGGGCCATGGCGTTGGCGATGCGGTTCGCCTTGTGCTTCTTGCGGTCTTCGGCCTTGGGCGTGGGGCCCTTGCCCTCCAGGCCCTTGCGCCGCTGGCCACCGCTGCCGATCGTCGCGCCCTTCTTGTTGGACGTGCGGCGGTTCCTGCGCTGGCTGTTCCCGGCCATGACCTCTACCTGTTTTCGTTGGTGCTGCGATATGTACGTATGAAGAGTGTGCCGCCCGGAGCGCCGGGCGGCACAACACGGCTGGTCCGGGTGGGTCCGGATCAGCGGGGGCCGAGGGTCCAGCGCGGACCGCTGGGGCTGTCCTCGATGACCAGGCCGGACTGGTTCAGCTGGTCGCGGATGGCGTCGGCGGTCGCCCAGTCCTTGCGGGCGCGGGCGGATTCGCGCTGCTCCAGGACGAGGCGTACGAGGGTGTCGACGGCCCCGTGGAGGTCCTCGCCGCGGTCGGCCTCGCCGGCCCAGTGCGGGTCGAGCGGGTCCAGGCCGAGGACGCCGAGCATGGCGCGCACCTCGGACAGGCGGGCGATCGCCTCGTCCTTGTCGTCGGCGGCGAGCGCGCTGTTGCCCTGGCGGACCGTGGTGTGGACGATCGCCAGCGCCTGCGGAACGCCCAGGTCGTCGTCCATCGCCTCGGCGAAGGCCGGCGGGACCTCGGCGGCGGCCTCGACGGGGCCGCCCGCCTTCTCGATGACGCGCTGGTAGAAGCCCTCGATGCGGGCGAAGGCGGACTCCGCCTCGCGCAGCGCCTCCTCGCTGTACTCGATCATCGACCGGTAGTGCGGGGTGCCGAGGTAGTAGCGCAGGACGATCGGGCGCCACTGCTTGACCATCTCGGAGACGAGCACCGAGTTGCCCAGCGACTTCGACATCTTCTCGCCGGACATGGTGACCCAGGCGTTGTGCACCCAGTAGTTCGCGAACCCGTCGCCGAAGGCCTTGGCCTGGGCGATCTCGTTCTCGTGGTGCGGGAAGATCAGGTCGAGCCCGCCGCCGTGGATGTCGAAGGCCTCGCCGAGGTACTTGTGCGCCATGGCGGAGCACTCCAGGTGCCAGCCGGGACGGCCGCGGCCCCAGGGGGTCTCCCAGGAGGGCTCGCCGGGCTTGACGGACTTCCACATGGCGAAGTCGCGGGGGTCGCGCTTGCCGGTCTCGCCGGTGGACTCCGGCTGGCGGATGTTGTCGAGCTCCTGGCGGGAGAGCGAGAGGTAGCCCGGGAAGGACTTCACGTCGAAGTAGACGTTGCCCTCGGACTCGTACGCGTGGCCGCGCTCGATGAGCCCGCGCATCATCTCGACCATCTCGGTGACGTGTCCGGTCGCGCGGGGCTCGTAGGTGGGCGGCAGGCAGCCGAGGGCGCCGTAGCCGTCGTTGAAGGCGCGCTCGTTCTCGTAGCCGATGGACCACCAGGGGCGGCGCTGCTCGGCGGACTTCGCGATGATCTTGTCGTCGATGTCCGTGACGTTGCGGATGAACGTGACGTCGTAGCCGCGGTAGGTGAACCAGCGGCGCATCATGTCGAAGTTGAGGCCCGAGCGGATGTGCCCGATGTGCGGGGCGGCCTGCACGGTCGCGCCACAGAGGTAGATCGAGACGCAGCCCTGTTCGAGCGGGACGAAGTCGCGGATCTGCCGGGCGCTGGTGTCGTACAGGCGAATAGTCACGGCATCCAGGGTAGTGCGCCTGCGGCAGTGCCCCGCGACCGTTTGAGGCCGCCCGCACGGTTTGTTGCCGAAGAGGTGACATCCGTAACGGGCGGCCCTTGGCCCCGGGCCGTACTCAGGCCCGGTCCGTCCGGTAGACGAGGGCGGTGGCGATGGCGGCGAGCCCTTCGGCGCGGCCGGTGAGGCCGAGTCCGTCGGTGGTGGTACCGGAGACCGACACGGGGGCGCCCGCCGCCGCCGCGAGCGCCTTCTGCGCTTCCTCGCGCCGCTTGCCGATCTTCGGGCGCACGCCGATCACCTGGATCGCGATGTTGCCGATCTCGAAGCCCTCGGCGCGGACGATCCGGGCGGCCTCCGCCAGGAGGGTGACCCCGGCGGCGCCGGACCACTCGGGGCGGGAGGTGCCGAAGTGCGCGCCGAGGTCGCCGACGCCGGCGGCGGAGAAGAGGGCGTCACAGGCGGCGTGGGCGGCGACGTCACCGTCGGAGTGGCCGGCGAGGCCGTCCTCCCCCTCCCACAGCAGGCCGGCGCACCACAGCTCGCGGCCGGTCTCGAAGGCGTGCACGTCGGTGCCGATCCCGACGAGCGGGATCAGGGGCAGGTCAGTAGACATCGGTGGCCCTCCTGCGGGCGAGTACGGCCTCGGCGAGGACCAGGTCGAGCGGGCGGGTGACCTTGAAGGCCTCCTCGTGGCCGGGGACGGTCACGACGGTGACCCCGGTGCGCTCCACCATGCCGGCGTCGTCGGTGGCGCCCTCGCCGCTGACGGCGATGGCCTCGTGGGCGCGCAGCAGGGTGGCGAGGTCGAAGCCCTGCGGGGTCTGCACGGCGCGCAGCCGGGCCCGCTCGGGCGTGGCGACGACCGGCTCGGGCTCGCCGGGCGCGCCGGGCTCGACCTCCTTGACGGTGTCGGCCAGGGGCAGTGCGGGGACCACGGCGGGGGATCCGTCGCGGACGGCCTCGACGACGGAGTCCACGGTGTCGACGGGGACCAGCGGGCGGGCCGCGTCGTGGATCAGTACGGAGGTGATGTCGGCGGGGAGGGCGGCCAGGCCGGCCCGCACGGATTCCTGGCGGGTGTCGCCGCCGGGGACGACCAGGATCTCGGTGCGGTCGGGCAGGGCGTGCTCGTCCAGGAGGTGGCGCACCTCGGCCGCGCCGTCGGGCGGGGCGACGACCACGACCAGGGCGACCGCGCGGGAGCGGGCCATGGCGCGGACGGCGTGGATCAGCATCGGGGTCCCGCCGAGGGCCCGCAGGGCCTTGGGGGCGCCGGGGCCGAGGCGTACCCCGCGGCCGGCGGCCGGGATCACCGCGGCGGTGCGGTGGGGGCGGGATTCGTCAGACATCAGTAGCTCCGAGCCAGGTTTGTGACTTCGGCCGACATGGGTATGGCCTTGGGCGTACCCCGGCTCCGGCCGGGGGGGAGTGCCGGGTGCGACGCCCTCGCCCCTTCCGTGACGACCGGTCGAGCCGGCTGCCCGGACCCGGCACGCCAGAACGGAACCGTGCGGGTGTGCACACGCAGGGTACGGCGGGATGAGCGCAGGGTACGGCCGGCAGGGTACGGCCGTGTGACCCGGGGCCGGCTGGGCCGGGACCGGGTGAGGTGGAGCCGGGCGGGTGCGGTGACGGGCGCCCGGACGCAGACATGCCGCAGCGCCCGGCAACAGCCCTCTCGAAATGAGAGGGCGGGTCATCGGGCACCGCGGCACACTGTGGCCGGTTCGTGCGTCAGGACGCAAGAACCTCGTCGAGGAGGGCCTCGGCCTTGTCCTCGTTGGTGTTCTCGGCGAGCGCGAGCTCGCTCACCAGGATCTGGCGCGCCTTCGCGAGCATGCGCTTCTCTCCTGCGGAGAGACCGCGCTCGCGCTCACGACGCCACAGGTCGCGCACCACTTCGGCGACCTTGATGACATCGCCAGAAGCGAGCTTCTCCAGATTCGCCTTGTAGCGACGGGACCAGTTCGTGGGCTCTTCTGCATACGGTGCGCGGAGCACCTCGAAGACCCGGTCCAGCCCGTCCTGGCCGACTACGTCGCGAACGCCGACGAACTCTGCATTGTCCGCAGGCACACGAACCGTCAGGTCGCCCTGGGCGACCTTGAGCACCAAGTAGGTCTTGTCCACGCCTTTGATCTGGCGAGTTTCGATGGCCTCGATCAGCGCGGCCCCGTGATGGGGATAGACCACGGTGTCGCCAACCTTGAACGTCATGTGACAGGTACCCCTTCCGTGGCTATCCAGGGTAACACGAGAACTGACTGTTATGAATGGCGTTTTCGCAGGTCAGGGCACATCTCGGGGCTTGACAACAGCGACACGAACGTGCTGCGAAAGGGTTCCGGAGGGGGGTATTCGCAGGTCGGAGGCGCTGTGCGGACCGGGCGAAACGACCACGGTACACCTGGCGGACGCGGCCACGAGTGTGACGTACATCCCGTTTTGCCGGGTTCCTGGACATGAAACTGAAGTACTCCGTTCGACTGGCGGCCCCCCGTACGCACCGGGTTCAGGCCCAATCTCGAATTGATCAAGCGGCCGCGTTCGAGGGAATCCCGGAATTGATCACGGGACGGCTCGGGACGGGATAGCGGAATGCAAGATCGCGGGACCGGCGCAGCGCGGTGCGCCCCCTGCGGAGGGTCGGGTGCGGGGGCGGGGCGGCGGCTCGGTAACCTAAGCGCGCTGACACACCCTTAGGGCGGCTTTACCTCGGCCGCTCCGAGCCTGTACCCCGTCCCGTCCGTACGTCCAAGGAGTTGCCGCCGCCGTGAGCCGCAGCCTTCGACGCGGCGCTCTCGCCGCTACCGCCGTCGTGTTCTCCCTTGCCTCGCTCGCAGCGTGCGGTGCGGGCAACGACGCGCAGACTCTCGAGATCAAGCCGGACAACGCCGCTGTCACCAAGGGCGACATCAAGATCCAGAACGCCCTGGTGATCACCAAGGGCGAGAAGGACAAGAAGGGTCCGGCCGCCATCTCGGCGACCGTCTTCAACTCCGGCACCAAGGCCCAGACCCTGGACGGGATCACCCTGAAGGGTGGCAAGTCCAAGGTGGTCCTGAAGGCCGCCGAGGGCTCCGGCAAGATCACCGTGCCGGCCGGCGGCTCCGTGGTGCTGGGCGGCAAGGGCAACGCCTCCGCCGTCATCGAGGGCGGCCGCGAGGCCGTCAAGAACGGCGACGTCCAGGACGTCGTCTTCCAGCTGAGCACCACGGGTGACGTGGAACTGGACGCCTTCGTCGTGCCGGCCACCGGCATGTACGCGGGCTACGGCCCGACCGAGGCCCCGGCCGCCGCCCCCGGCCCCGTCCCGTCGGGCACCCCCTCGGGCTCGGCCTCGCCGGCCGCCTCGGGCTCCCCCGCCGCCTCGGGCTCCCCGGCCGCCGGCGCCACCCCGTCGGGCGCCGCCTCGGGCTCCGCGTCGGCCTCGCCGTCGCGCAGCGCCGGCCACTGAGCGCAGCAGCAGCAGCAGACGGGGAAGGGGCACGGGCGAAACCCCAGCCGGGGACCTCCCCCCTTTCCGCCCCTTCGAAGGGTGACCGCCGACTCGAAACTTC